>JANMLE010001913.1:0-3264 GCA_031372385.1 Planctomycetota bacterium
CGGGGCATTCGATCGAGCCGCAACCGCTGGAGGTGATGGGCGAAGCCATCCGCCGCCGGCTTATTCAATTGGAGACGACACCAAACTGCCGGTGAAATCAGCCATTCGTCATCTCCCGGAACGGAGAGAATGGCCCCTTTCGACGCCAGACCGTAGGCCCGCTCAGACAATCGCTCAACCAGGGATCTGTCCGGAGGATTGTCCCGACTGGACGAGGCTGCGATCAGGTATCGAAACTCTTCGGCAGGCGTTTCCAGCAACCGGTCCAGCGATTCATGATCCCCGCGGGCGATGTTGATTCCGCTCGCAATTTTCTCAAACAACAGTTCCTTCAGATCCCGGCGCGCGCGATCACGTTCGGAGCCCGACAAATCGCCGGCCAGCACCGCCCGCAACTGCCGCTCCGCATCACTCAGGTTCCCCTGCACCATCGCGACCTCGGCCAGCAGGATCTTCCGATTATGCCCGCGCTCGTTGGGCTCCGCCGATCCGACATTTGCCAGGGCATGATCCACCTGCGGGAACGCTGCCAGCCCCCGTTGACTGAGCGAATAGACACGCTCTCGATCCGCCACAAGATGCCCGAGCGCGATGTCGCTGCGCAGGGCCTTGGTCCCGTGGTCGCGCCCGGTCGTCAAATCCAGAGACGCCAACCGCCCACCGTCGAGCGGCAGCGTATATCGGTTCCCGATGGCGATCCCCCGCCCCGCCGGACTGCCGGTGGTCACTGTCCAAACTTCGTGTCCGTCGTCCAGCGCCAGGCTGCGACACGACTGTCGTCCGACAACCACAACCTGACCGTTGGAAACCGCGCCGACGAACTCGGCGTCACCGCGTGCCGCAGACCACATGATCCGGCCCGTGGCAAGGTCCAGACAATGCAAGTGACCAGATCGGGGTGGGAGGTAAACCACGCGCCCGTTGGAAATCATCACCGGAGAGGCATAAGCCGCGTATCCGAAGGCCGCGGACCGCACATTGTTGCGCGTCTGCAGCCGCCGCGGATCGGGCGGTTCATCGACAAATGCAGCCCAAAGCAAGGTCAGACGAGCCTGGTCGAAGGCAATCAGCAAACCGGTGTTCGTTGGGCAGACAACGATGCCGTCCACACGCGCGGGCAGGCAGGCCGTTTCGTGCCGTTCCAAGTCAAACTGATCCAGTCGCTCGATCGTGCAGAGAGGCTGGCTCCAGATCATGGCCCCCGAACGAGGCTCCAAAGCAGTCAAATGGACTTCGACATCGTGCTCCGTCAGACACAGCAACTCCGTCGCTCCCGGCAGCGGCGGCCCCAGGAAAGTGAACTGTGTCGGCCCTGCCGGCTTTCTGAACCGATCCGAAAGCTGTCCGTCGTGAATCCACGCAACACGTCCCTGTGCGCTTCCCTTTGCATGCAAGGCAACCAGGCGATTTGCGAACTGCCGCTGGAAACCGCCGGTATCAGGAGCAGTGGTTGAATCAATCGCAAAGACCAGTTGCCCGTCGGATGTAATCGCCCCCATCAGCGAGTTTTCGCCAAAGGCGTTCAGACTGACAGGAATCTCCATACTGGAAAGCATGCGCCGTCTGCCAAACCTGTCAGCTCGACTTCCCGCCGACTGAATGGGATTGTAGTTGCAGCGGTATGACCAATTAGTTTTCCCGTGCATCGCATCGACGGATCGCAATCCGGCGGGGTCGCGAAAAATCACGTCGCCGCCAACAACGATCGGGTACGCTGCCGGACAACAGGGTTGATCGACTTCCTTCCTGCTCCCTTCCCAGTCCTTCAGAAAATCTTGGACGACGCGCGAGGACTGGTCCGGAAAAAAGTCTGACTTCCACGATGATGCCGGAACCGGCGCGCTACCTCGCATCATCCGACTTCGGGAAGCACTCCCCCCCAACAGCATCCAGCCGGATTCCAGCGGAACGAGTGAGCTCCGATGCTTCAGGAATCGCCGATGAAACTCAACACTTGCGATTTCACCGACCGCCGCAACCTGCGAAGGATCGTCCGCGCCGATCTGTTTGAGGCTGGCCACAACTCTCAGAAACTGTGGAGTGATCCGCGAATGATGTGCTGGTTCCGCCAGAACTTGGCCCGCTAGCCGTGCAGCGAGTCCATACTCACCCGCATCCAGCCAAAGCGCCACCAAACTTACCGCGGCTGCGTAGCCTGATGGAGTCAAAAAGAAACGGCGACAAACCTGACGCATCTTCGCAGCGGAAGGATCAGCGTTCGCAGCCGCCAGAGTCCGACCCGCTTCCAAATTGGTTAGCGAATCGTATTTCCGCCGCACATCCTCCGAAGCACCGCTCAAGCAGCGTTCCACTGACAAACGCACGGATAAGAGTTCATCCGAAAACGAATCAGTCTCCAGATCCAAAACCACTTGCGCAAGCCGAAGGATCTCCGTCTCGACAGCCTGAGTGCGGCCTTTGGACTCCAGTTGTTCCGTCACTTTCCGAATCGCCATTGATGCCTGGCGGTAACGATGCACTTTTTCGCTGACTGCTCGCGCCCGAGCATCGTCGTCAGCAGCACCCGCCGCTCCCAGCACCAGAGGTACATCAAGACAAGAAAGCACGAGCAAAAAAAAGAGATAACGCACCAACGGCACCCGTACCCCCCGCCTCAAAGACTAAATATGTGATGTTGCCCACCCACGATCCTCCTGACTGGATTGGCGGGGAGTATACAGCAAAGAAACGAAAAAGCGGCCCGCATTTCTGCGAGCCGCCAAAAGAACCCGGCAACAACCTACTTTCGCGCTGTTTTGCACTATCATCGGCCGCGTCAGCTTAACCTTCGTGTTCGGAATGGGAACGGGTGTTTCCTGACGCGCATAATCACCGGATAACAACGGCCAGCCGGGTCAGCGGCACAACCGTCGAAGCAACAAGCAATCTGCAAATATCTCTCGAAAACCATCCATCAAAGTGGCCAAGCTTTCATCCATTAGTATCGGTCAACTGAGACCATTACTGGCCTTACATCCCCGACCTATCAACCTGGTCGTCTACCAGGGGACTTCAGAACTTGCGTTCAACGAAACCTAATCTTGGGAGAGGCTTCGCGCTTATATGCTTTCAGCGCTTATCCCGACCGTACTTAGCTACCCTGCGATGCCACTAGCGTGACAGCAGGAACACCAGAGGTACGTCCCTCCAAATCCTCTCGTACTAAAGAGAAAACCCCTCAAGTTTCGAACGCCCACAGCAGATAGGGACCAACCTGTCTCACGACGGTTTAAACCCAGCTCACGTACCACTTTAATCGGCGAA
>JANMLE010000021.1:0-4410 GCA_031372385.1 Planctomycetota bacterium
CTGTGCGAAGAAAGCGGCAGCCCGATCGCCTCGATCTTTGCCCACGGCCTGCGCAAATGGGGCAAGAGCAGTGTCGAGGTGGAACAGGCGATCATTGACGGCGGCGAGCGGCAGGTCAGCCAACTCCGCAAACATTTGCGGGTTCTCAACGGTGCCTCGACGGTGGCCCCGTTGCTGGGACTGCTCGGTACGGTGGTGGGAATGATCCAGTCGTTCAACACGATCGCCACGCAGGCGGCGATGGGGAAGTCCGAGGCGTTGGCGGCCGGGATCGGTCTGGCGCTGCTGACAACCGCGGTTGGACTGATGATCGCCATCCCGGCACTCATCATGTACATGTACCTGTCGGGCCGGGTCGATGCGCTGGTGATCGAAATGGACGGGCTGGCGCAGGATCTGGTGGATCTGATTTCTTCGGAAGGTCTGGCCGAACAGGCCCGGTCGGGTCCGCGAACCGCTGCGGCAGGCAAACCGATGCCGGAACCACGCAAGGCGGTGTGATGACCATTTGTTTCGACTGTCATGGATTGGTCCGGACGATTCAGTGCAAAGTGATCAGTGCAAAGTGCAAATTGAATGACACTCCCACCAAACGACGATGCTGGCGCGACGAACATCGGACAACATCACCTAAAACCTGTTCACGATCGGAACCGTCATTGCCTTTCAACGGCTTTGCACTTTGCACTAATCACTTCTCACTTTGCACTCGTCCCAAACAACTGAACCGTCGCAGCAGAATTACGATGTGCGGTCACATGTCTCGCAGCGTTTGAAAGACTTCCAATCTCACGTCTCTCAGATTCCCAATTGAATGGTTCTGATCCGTCCCGCGTCCCTCAACCTCGCGCTGTCAGTGCTGCTGACGGTCCTCTTCTGGGGACCGTTGTGGTGCGGATACGGCTTTGTGGGCGGAGACCTCTACCCCTATTTCTTCCCGCAAAAAACGTTTCTGGCCGACCGGCTGCATGCGGGGGAATTCCCGCTGTGGAACAACCTGACAGGGTTCGGATACCCGGTCCTCGGTGAAAGTCAGACCGGTGCGGCCTATCCGCCGTACCTGCTGGCGTACTACGCGCTGGAGGTGAACACGGCGTACAACGTCCAGCACCTGCTGCATTATGTGCTCTGTTTTGTCGGCACGTGGATGTTTGGAAGGCGGATTGGACTGCGGGCCGGTGGCGCGGTCTTGGCGGCGATAGTCTTCACATACGGTTGGTTTCCGACGCGGGCCTGCCTCGAATGGGCGATCGTCACGGGAGCGTGGTTGCCCGTCGCCCTGTGGTGCGTTGAATCCTTCGTGCAAACGCGCTGGTGGCGGTATGCGATCGGCCTGAGCGTCGTGCTGGGACTGCAATTGCTCGCCGGCCATTTTCATTTGGCGTTCATCACGCAGTTGCTCGTTGTGACTTATGGTCTGTGGCGGGTTCGTTCTGTGAACGGCCATTCGCCTACAGTCATCTTGCACGAATTCTATTTGCGTCCGTTCGGTCGGCGGTGGTTGACGCTGAGATGGCACGGTCCTGTTGTGGTGCCATCGGGTTTCAGGCTGCGTCTGTTGGTGCCGTTGCTGCTTTCGATTGTCGCCGGGTTCCTGCTCGCGGCGGTCCAGCTTGTTCCCGGCTGGGAGTTGAAGAGTCGCAGTTCTCGCGCGACCGTGGGCGGCGAGCACGAGCCGTCGTACGGGCATCTGCCTCCGCTCTACGTGTCACAAATGATTGCGCCGTGGCTGTGGTACAGCCCGTGGGAGATTGAAGGGGACGATCCGATCCGGACCGTTGCCGAACTCTCCGCGCCGTGGCACTGGTTCGGTCCGCGCCGAAACTTGGATGAACTGCTGATGCAATCGCGGACCGGTGGCCTGACGACGGTGGCCACCAACCGGGTGGAGGCCCATCTGTATTGCGGACTGGTCCCGCTCGCTCTGGCCGCATGGTGGCTTTGCGTGGGACACCGGCGAAAGGCGAATCCGCAACGGGGCGCGGACCGACAGATTTTGGGTTCCACGTCTTCAAGCCAATCGAAGACATCTTCGAACAATGTGGACGCGGGAGTGCCTCCGCGTGGCGAAGTTTGGTTCTGGGTGATTGCCGGCTTGCTGGCCGTGCTCTATGCGACCGGCTGGCTGCTCCCCGTCGCGCGGCTGATTCCCGGGTTCAACTTCTTCCGCGGCCCCGGTCGCTATGGCATCGTGACGACACTGGCTGTGGCGATTCTGGCCGCGCGGGGTCTCGACAGCCTCCTCGAACGACGGGTTGTATTCGGTCGCCTCGCACTGCTGGGTTGCGTCTTCTGGTCGACGCTGGGCGACTTGTGGCTGGTCTCGCGCATGGTGACGTACTCGGTGATGGTTGCCCGCCCGCCGATCACGTTTCGCGGGGAAAGTCCCGTCCGCAAGCTGTTGCTCGCCGAGACTCGGCCACCGCGACTGTATGCGCCCGCGCAAAACATCGGCAACCTGTTGGGAGTCTCCTGTCTGCCGGTCTATCTCGGGATTCAACCGTCGGAGTACTCCGATCGGAAGTTCGCCGGACATGGCATGCCGCAGCCCGATGAGAGCCATCGCCCGGTCCGCGCCGACGAGGACTTTTCCCACTGGTTGCGTGACAGCGGCGTGACGCACATTCTCTGCTTTGATCCGCTCGACGAATCGTCATGGCGGGTCGATCGAGTCTGGCAGGGGATCGACCCGCTGCTGAACATCGCCCTGGCGCGGCAGTCCGAGCCGCTTTATCTGTACAAGTTGCGGGACGCTCCCGGACGGGTCTCGTTGCTTGCGGACGGCCGGCCATCGGAGATCGGTCGGGCCACGGCCCTGTCGCAGCGCGACGCCAACCGGTTTGTCGCGGACTCACAGTCTCCAGTGCCGGCCACGGTCGTCGCGCGGGAATTGCAGTATCCCGGCTGGCAGGTGGAGATCGATGGCCACCCGGCAACACCCTCGTCGCGCGGCATGTTCCGCGAGGTGAATGTTCCCGCAGGCTCCCATCAGGTGATGTGGAGCTACCGTCCGTTCAGCGTGAAGCTGGGGTTGGTGATCACCGTGCTGACCGCATTGTTCCTCGCCACGATCGGACACGTCCGGTATTGGCACCGGGATTGGTTGGATCGTGCGGTCACCGGGCTGGCAGGGCGGCGATGATCAAGCATCGATGATGAAGTCACGCCCCATCAGCGGTTTGGATTTGCGGAAATCCCGGAATCACACCGCCCGTTGACCCCGACTGTTCCGACTCTGCGCCGCCGCCGATACAATTCGACCGCGTTCTGATCAGAGCTGTTTTTCCGCGGAACAACCGCGTTTTTGTCGGAGTTGAAAGCATGAAGGCCGCGTTCATTCGCAAAACTGGTGCGCCGTCCGTGATCGAGTACGGCGACCTTCCCACCCCCGAACCCCGACCCAACGAAGTGCTGGTCCAGGTCGGCGCCGTGTCGGTGAATCCGATCGACACCTACATCCGCGCCGGTGCCGTCGCGATGGCCAGCAAGTTCCCGCACATCATCGGTTGCGACTTGGGGGGGACCGTCGTGCGTGTCGGCGGCGAAGTCAAGCGGTTCGGCATCGGTGACCGCGTTTGGGGCAGCAACCAGGGCTTGTTCGGCCGGCAGGGAACGTTCGCCGAGTTCGCCGCCGTCGACGAACGGTGGCTCTATCGGACACCGAAAGCGATGAGTGACGCCGAGGCGGCCGCGGGGGCGCTCGTCGGACTGACCGCCCACATGGGACTGTTCCAGCACGCCGATTTGCGACCGGGTGAAGTCGTCTTCGTCAACGGGGGAGCCGGCGGCGTCGGTTCGTGTGTCGTGCAACTCGCCAAGGCGGCCGGGGCCTTTGTCGTCACCACCGGCGGCAGTGACGAGAGTCTGGCACTGTGCCGGAAGCTCGGTGCCGATCTGGCGCTGAACTATCACGCCGCCAATCTCGATGACCAGCTCCGCGCGTTCAGCCTGCCGCATGGCGGGATTCAGGTCTGGATCGAAACCCAGCGCGAGCCGACGCTGGATCGGACCATCAGCCTGATGGCGCCGCGCGGCCGCATCATCCTGATGGCCGGCCGCCAGGCGCGACCCGAACTGCCGGTCGGTCCCTTCTACGTCAAGGATCTGCGACTGATCGGGTTCGCAATGTTCAACGGCACGCCGGAGGAACAGCGCACCGCCGGCGACGGGCTGAACGCGCTGTACGAACTCAACCGTTGGCGGCCGCAGATCGGCGCGACGCTTCCCTTGAGCGAGACTGCCGCCGCCCACCAGTTGCAGGAAGACAACACGTTGAACAAGCAGGGAACGCTGCGCGGCAAGATCGTGTTGGAACCTTGAAAGTCTTCGAGAATCGCAGTGCGATTCGTCCCGTCGGGGGGGCGACGGGGAGAAAGTTTTACCCGCGCTCCGCCGCCGGGGGAGGAGTGG
>JANMLE010000045.1:0-1255 GCA_031372385.1 Planctomycetota bacterium
TGGATCGCGGCGAAGCCGCCCTGGCCTGGTCATTCATGACTTGAACCACGAAATACTCGAAAGACACGAAAGTCCGGAGGTGGAGTCGAATGTCATGAGCAACACCGTGTCGCTTCACGCAGGCACTGGCATGTCACTCAACCTGTCTCACCGCCTTTCTTTCGTGTATTTCGTGTATTTCGTGGTGAATAATCTGGACATGGCTGTCCGCTCGACCCTTGGCGACTCGCTCGACTTTGTGATGCCGCACGTTCCAAAGAAAGCGGCCGGGCCGCAGTCCAAAGCTCCGTCAAGCCGGAGCACTCCCAAGGTTCGTTTGGGTCGGGGCCGAGTGTCTCCATCCGGTCGATGCGCCGCGCGACCTACTTCGCGGCGTCCGCCAGCCATTGGGTGAACTCGCCCCGTCCCGCCAATTCGCGGGCGAGGGTCGGTTCCGCGAACACGCGCACCCGTTTGACATAGTCGTCAAACTGTGTCCGGGCCAGCGCGGCGACGACCGGCGAGACTTGGCTGAGCAGCCGATAGACACGCTCTTTCGGATGATAGATGTCCACCTTGAATTCCACCTCCTTGTGAATCGGCGGGGCATCGATCAACAGGTCCGTCGGGTTCAGGCTCCGGCCGAGACGGCGCTCGGCGATGTCGCGGACCCGCGCTTCCACGCCGATCAAGTCGGAATACGGGCGGCCCGCGAGGACTCGATACAGCTCCGGGGTCTGGTACAGGCTGAATTCCAGCACGCGCTTGTGCAGCCGGCGCTTCGCCCCGAACAATCCGTCCAACAGTGAGGCGACCGGCGTGCCGACCGCCGCCCGCCGCAGATCGGCGATCACTTCCGATTCGCTCTGTTGAAACAGCGACTTCAAATCGAGGCCGCGGTGCAGTTCAAAGAAGCTGCGGGCGAACATGCTCGTCGCCGACCGGACCGCGTGGTGCCAGTAGACTTCGCTGAACATCACGTACCGCGCGAAGACCATCAATTCGGCGGCGGTCTTCCCCTTCGACGTGATCGCCAAACCGTCACCGGCCTCGTTCACCAGCAGCGACTGAATCAGTCGGCTGCGGTCGAAATTGCGTCCGTAGGGAACGCCCGCGTGCAGGCTGTCGCGTTCGAGATAGTCCATCTTGTCGATGTCGATCGGCCCCGACAGGATCGACCGCATCAGCCGCAGCGACGTCGAATCGGTCTTCGCCACGAGCACATCCAGCACCTCCGCCGGCTCGATCCGCCACTCGCTGTGCAAGACCTGCCCCA
>JANMLE010000090.1:0-2261 GCA_031372385.1 Planctomycetota bacterium
TGCTGGCCGTGTTGGGGCTTTGTTCGACGCTGGCCTTCGCGGCCGATCCCCCCTCGGCGGCCGAGATTGGTCAGCCGGCGGGACTGGTGATTGAACCGGGGCGGTTTGAATTGCAAAGCCATCGCGCCCAGCAGCAGTTGCTCGTCACTGGCAAGTACGCGGGAGATGCCGTTCGCGATTTGACGGCGGCGGCCACGTTCGCCTCGTCGAACCCCGCCGTCGTGAAGATCGAAGGCTCCCTCGTCCTACCGGTCGGCAACGGTGAGGCCATCGTGACGGCGACCGTGGCGGGACAAACGGCGACGGTTCCCGTCCTCGTCAAGAACTTCGAGGCCGCGGCCCCCGTCAGCTTCAAGAACGAAACGCAGATGGCGCTCACCAAGGCCGGTTGCAACGCGGGAGCCTGTCACGGCTCGCCCTCCGGCAAGGGGGGGTTCCGATTGTCGCTGCGCGCGTACGATCCGGAACTCGACATCATGACCGTCCGCTCCGAGTTCTTCGGCCGCCGCACCAACATCATGGAGCCGGCCGCCAGCCTGCTGCTCCGCAAGCCGCTGATGGAAGTGGCGCATGGCGGCGGCAAGCGGCTCAAGAAGGGAGACCCCGCCCACAAGGTTCTCGAACAATGGATCGCCGAAGGAATGCGGCTCGACCAGCCGGCCGAACCCAATCTCGTGCGGATCGAGACCGTGCCGGCGAAGCGCGTCCTCCATCAGCCCGCCGCGCGCCAGCAGATCATGGTGCTGGGCCACTTCAGTGACGGGTCGGTCCGCGACGTGACGGCTCTGACCGACTTCAGCTCGTCCAACGAATCGGTCGGTTCGGTCAACGTGCAGGGCTTGGTGACGAAGAACGGGCGCGGTGAGACCGCCGTCCTGGCTCGCTATCTCACCGGGATGTCGACCACCTACTTGACGTTCCTCGAAGACGTCCCCGGCTTCGCTTGGAACAATCCCGCCGAACAGAACTTCGTCGACACGGCGGTCTTTGAAAAGCTCAAGCAACTTCAGATCCTGCCGTCTGACCTGTGTGCCGACGACGAGTTCCTGCGTCGCGTCACGCTGGACCTGACCGGCCGCCTCCCCACCTCGGAAGAAGCCAAAGCGTTCTTGGCCGATCAGAGCCCGGCCAAGCGGGTCGCCACGGTGGACCGGCTGCTCGACAGCAACGAATTCGCCTCGTTTTGGGCTCTGAAATGGGCCGACGTCCTGCGGTCCAACAGCAAGAAACTGAAGACGGCGGGCGTCCACAAGTTCCGCGAATGGATCTACGAATCGATCCGGACTGACAAGCCGCTCGACCAGTTCGCCCGTGAGTTGCTGACCGCCAACGGCAGCGTGTTCGAGAACCCGCCCGCCAATTTCTGGCGCGCGAGCCGCGACCCACTGGACGCCACCGAAACAACCGCGCAGTTGTTCCTCGGCGTGCGCATCCAGTGTGCGAAGTGTCACAACCATCCCTTCGAACGCTGGACGCAGGACAACTACTACGGCATCGCCGCGGCGTTCGCCCGCGTCGGCCGGAAGAACTCGGTTGACGCCGACGAAGAAGTCATCTTCACGCAGGGCACCGGCGAGGTGACTCAGCCTCGCACCAACAAGCAGATGAAAGTCCATCTGCTGCTGAAGGGTGACGTCGATGTCCCACCCGATCAGGATCGCCGCGTGGTCTTCGCCCAGTGGCTGACCACGGCCGAGAATCCGTTCTTCGCCAAGAGCGTCGTGAACCGGATCTGGGGCCACCTGATGGGCCGCGGGATCGTGGAACCGGTCGATGACTTCCGCGACTCCAACCCGCCGTCCAATGCCCGGCTGATCGACGAGTTGTCGAAGCAGTTCGCCGCGAACGGCTTCAGCCAGAAGTGGGCCATCCGCACGATCTGCAACAGCCGCACCTATCAACTGAGCTCCCGCAAGAACCCGTTCAACAAGGACGACGAGATCTACTGCTCGCACGCCAACACGCGGTTGCTGTCGGCCGAACAACTGCTGGACGGGATCTGTGCGGTGACGAACGTCCCCGAACAATTCCCCGGCATGCCGCTGGGAACCCGGGCCTGTGAACTGGCCGATCCCCCGACCGACCACTACTTCCTGAAGGTCTTCGGGCAACCGCAGCGTGAGATGGCGTGCCAGTGCGAACGGTCGAGCGAATCGAACCTGTCACAGGCGCTGCAGATGATCAACGGCCCGGTCGTCCACAACAAACTGCGGGCCGACAACGGCCGGATCGCGACGATGATGAAGGAGACCAAGACCGAC
>JANMLE010000128.1:0-1115 GCA_031372385.1 Planctomycetota bacterium
CAGCATCGCCAGTACTGACACAAAGACACCGACCGCCGCAATTCGATACTGAACCAACGCGTGCCGCCACGCGGGCAGAAACTCACCACGCACGGTGGGCGAGAGTTCGACCTGCCACCAGACGCGGTACATCGGGTGAAAGAAGTTGCCAAAGTCGCGCTCGACAATTTCGACGTACTGCTGTTTGACGGCGTGGCGTTTGATCTCCGCGCTCGACGGATGCCAGGAAGACGCGCGCGACGAGCCCGGATGAAGTTGTTGCAGATCGCGCAGGAGCAGGTCCGCGGCACCGGCCGACAGTTCCAGTTCCGCCTCGTCGCGAGTCGTGTATTGCTGGCTGGCGATCACGATTCGCTCGATGACTCCGTCGACCGTTCGAGGTTGGTCGACCCACGCCGGGCGCTGCGTCTGCCCATCGGCGCTGGCGGTCGTCGATCGATCATCCGGCGGGACCGGAGTGATGGCCAGCGGGCCCGACGACTTTGTCGAAGAGCCGGGCTGAGATGCCGTGGCCGGCGTGCGCGAGTCGCGGTTCCAACGGGTCATTCCACTTTCGGAAGCCGATATCCCGGCGAAGGTGGCGGCCACGATGACGGGAGCAAACAGCCAACTCGATTCCGCCAAGTACCCGAAACGTGAACACACCGATGGCGATGGCGCTGTCTGACTTGATCGCTTCCGGCCAACGTAAACGATGGCGAACACCACCAGCAGCGGAACGACCAAGAACAGGAGCGACATCAGCGCGAGATTGAACTTTACAACCGTCATTGGATTTTCTGATTGGTGCATTTACGTCCTCCTCATCGACGGACGGCGTTGGGGCGGAGACCACGGCGTCGCCAATTGAATGGACGCCGAGATCGTGACTGCCCACAGAACAGCCGGCCATTGCGGAAACGCGAAGACCACCGTCAGCAACCACGCGGCGATCGCCGCCGTGCCGAGCCTGCCAAAACTCAACTGACGGTGTCGCCGGGCGGACATATCCATCCACCAGCGGTGCCAGAACAGCAGGCCGCCAAAAAAGACCGTGTATCCCAGCCAGGTCGGATTCATGTCCCACTCGATCAATCGATGAATGCCGAGCGACTTGAAGGCGGGTGAGTAGCTGA
>JANMLE010000162.1:0-10287 GCA_031372385.1 Planctomycetota bacterium
GACCGCCTGCTGTGAGTGGGTCGATCGGCACGACGGAGAGTGGCCGGAGGGACTCGAAGACCAGATCCGCGCCGCGATGGGTCAGCTTGAACAGGCGATGGAGCGAACGTTCGGACGGGGGCCGCGTCCGCTGTACGTCGCCGTCCGCTCGGGGGCGGCGGTGTCGATGCCGGGGATGATGGACACGATCCTGAACTGCGGGCTGAATCCGTCGGTGGTGGGATGCTTTCCGTCGGCGGAGGTCTTCTGGAAAGAGTACTCCGAGCATGTTCGGTTGTTCGCCGCATCGGTCGCCGGCGTGGCGCTTGAGTTTCATCAATCGGGCACATCGGGGTCAGAGGGACTGGCGACTACTGTAGTCCCGCCGCACCGCCGGCGGGACGTCCCGTCGGCGGAGCGACGGGACTACGGTAGTGACGGCGGTAGTTCCGAGCAGCGGGCACTCCACTTCGTGTCGGTCTATGAAGAGCGATCGGGCCGCCCGTTTCCGACCGATCCGTGGGAGGCGTTGCGGCAGTCGATCAACGCGGTGTTCGCCTCGTGGCACAGCGACCGGGCGCGGGCGTACCGGCAACATCACGACGTGCGCGGCGTCGTCGGCACCGCCGTGAATGTGCAGGCGATGTTCCCGTCGGAACGGTCGGGAGTCCTGTTCACGATCGATCCGAACAACCCCGCGTCGGGCGAGATGATTCTGGAGGCGTCGTGGGGACTGGGTGAAGCGGTCGTCTCGGGCGCGGTCACTCCCGACATCTATTTCGTGGATGTGGCGACGCTCGACACGAAGCGTGAAGAGCCGGGCTCGCGACCGGGCAGCGAACCGGCGCTGACCAGCGAACAGCGGCGCGAGATCGCGGAACTCGGCCGCAAGATCGTCGCTCATTTCGGCGTCCCCTCCGACATCGAATGGGGCATTGCCGACGGACGGGTCGCGCTGTTGCAGACCCGCCAGATCCGCGGCTTGGAAATCATCGAAGACACCGAGCGAGGTCGCGTCGAGGAGATCCAGCGGCTCACCAAACTCGCCGGTGGCGAACCGGCGGTCTGGGTCGTTCACAATCTGTCCGAGACACTGCCGGCGCCGACCCCGTTGACGTGGGATCTGGTCCGCTGGTTCATGAGCGTCCGGGGAGGCTACGGCCAGTTGTACCGCTTGCTGGGACAGCGGCCCCACGAGCGGTCGCCGGGTCAGGGCTTTCTGGAACTGATCGCGGGACGGATCTACGTCGACCCGCGCCGCGCGGCGGAGTTTCACTTTGGACGGATGCCGTTCGAGTATGACGTGGACGAGGTGCTGCGCGACCGGACGACGCTCGATCGTCCGCCGGCACGATTCAACTTCGAACAGACCGACTCGTTGTTCTTCTTTCGGCTGCCGGGCCTGCTGCTGAACATGCTCCGCGGGGCGCGCCGCATGAAGGCGATGTCGCGCGCGCCGTCGGAACGGTTTCGAACCATCGCCGTCCCGAAGCTCGAAGCATTCTTGAATCAAGCGCGGCAGACCGACCTGCATGCGGTGTCGACACCGGACTTGGTCCGCGAACTGCTGCGCCGGCGGGATTTCGTGCTGGGCGAGTTCGCCGGGGAATCGCTGGTCCCCGGCTTCTTCGGGGGACTGGCTCACGACCAGTTGCGGCACCTGCTGATTCAACTGCTCGGCCCGGACGAGGGCGAACGATGCCTCGGTTCGCTGACGACCGGGCTGGAGGGGGATGTCACCGTCGAACAGAACCTGCAGTTGTTCGAGATCGCGAACGGTCACCGGGAATACGACGAGTTTCTGCAAACGTACGGTCATCGCGCGGTCAACGAGATGGAGTTGTCGCAGCCGCGTTGGCGCGAGGACCATCAATTTGTCGACCGGATGATCGAGCGGTTTCGGGGCTCGCCCGATGCGTCTCCGCGCGAACGGCATGCCCGGCAGGTCGAAGTGCGGCATCAGGCGGAAGCGGCGTTGCCAGGCCGGTTGATCGCGGCGGGCGGATCGTCACTGCGCGAGCGGGTTCAGCACCTGTTGCGGCAGGCCCAGCAATTGTTGCCCCAACGCGAATGGGGCAAGTTCCATTTGATGCGCGGGTATGAATCACTGCGTGACGTGCTGGTCGAACTGGGCCGGCGCTGGGATCTGGGCCGCGATGTCTTCTTCCTGCATCTGCACGAACTGGAGCGGTTCGAAGCGGATCGCGCGGCGGCGGAAGCGCTCATCGCCCGCCGCAAACTGCGCTGGCGGTCACTGCCGAAACTGTCGCTGCCGGATGTCGTCGATTCGCGGCACTTGGAGGACTTCGGACGGAACCGGCCGGTGGTTGCGACGGGCGAACACGAGCGGTTGCCGTGCCGTCAAATCGCCACCGGCGCGGCGCGGGGTGTGGCGCGCGTCGTGCTTGATCCGGGTCACGTCACCGAACTCGGCCGCGACTACATTCTCGTCTGTCCCAGCACCGATCCCGGTTGGACACCGCTGTTCGTGAATGCCCGCGGCCTGATCGTGGAGCGAGGTGGAGTTCTCTCGCACGGTGCAATCGTCGCGCGCGACTTCGGCATTCCCGCCGTCGTCTTGGAAGGGGCGACGCGGTTGATCCCCGACGGGGCGCTGCTGGAACTCGACGCCAACAACGGCACGATCCTCGTCCTGCCGGCAGGAGCGGCACATGCATAACCGTCGTGATTTGGCGACCGCCAACCGTAGCACGGACGCCTCGTCCGTGCGGCAAGACGTGACCATCTGTGGAATTGGCCCGCACGGACGAGGCGTCCATGCTACGGCTGTCATTGATGGGCCGGTCCCAAGCGGCGCGGCCGGAGCGGGAGACGCAGGCGCACCGCCGCAATCACCCGCAGTGAGGTCATCCCCATGATGGACGCGATGACACTCCTTTCCGAATGGCTGGTCCGGCTGGTCGATGGTCCACTCGGCTGGCTGTTGTCATTGCCGCGCGACGCCGCTCTGTTGCTGTTCGCCGTGGGGACGGCGCTGCTGATGACTCTCGCCCGCCGCGTGGTCACGAATCAGGATCTGCTGCATCGCTGTGCGGCCGACATGCGACAGTTGAAGCGGTTGATGCGCGATGCCCGAGAGGTCAAGGACAAGCAATGGCTGGGACGACTGCGGGCCACAGTCGGCCAGATCAAGGGGATGCAACTCGCAGCCGACATGCGCGTGCTGGTTGCCGTGCTGATGCCCGTCGCGATCCTCGCGGTGTGGGCCAGCGAGCGGTTCGATTACATCCCGCCCCGAGTCGGAGAGCCGCTTGTCGTGCGCGCCGCGTTTGTCGTGTCGTCGATCGACCGGGTGACCCATCTGGTTCCGTCACCCGATCTGGAGTTGAAGTCGACGGCGATTCAGGTCATTCAATCTGATGCGCAGTCGCCACCGCGGGGGATTGCCGAATGGACCGTGCGTCCCACCGAAGCGGGTGAGTATCCGTTCACGATCCGCCATCAGGGGGAGTCGATCGTCCACCGCGCGGTGATTGGACGGAGTTGGTACGCGCAGCCGTTGCAACGGCATTCCGGCGAACGCCTGACACAGACCGAAGTCATTCTGCAACGATACTTGCCACTGGGCAGCAGTCTCGGCAGCGAATGGACCGGGTTGCCCCCGTGGATGATGGGCTACCTGATACTCACGCTGGTCCTGGTGCCGGTGCTGAAATGCGGGCTGCGCGTGGAGTGAGCTACCGTAGTCCCGCCGCTCCGCCGGCGGGACGTGCTGCAACCGGCGTTTCAGCACAATTGGACGGCATCACCACGCCGGTCCCGTCGGCGGAGCGACGGGACTACAGTTTCGCCGGCTTGATCACCGGTCCGAATCCGGCCGGTTCCTTCGGATTGGGGGGCGGGGCTTTCGCCTTTCCCGCGAGCACATCTGTGATTGTCTTCTTGAGATCGTCCGTCGTGCCGGAATAGGTTCGGCGCAAGTAGATCTCGCAATGAGTGAACGCCCAGCGGGTCTGACCTTCCTCGGTCTGCCCCAGCACTTGGAACCATGTGCCGTCGGTGAAGGCGAGCATCATGAATTTTCCGTCCGGCTGTTTCTTGACCCCGACCACCAGCGGCAAATCCGTCGCGATTCGCTTGAGCAGTTGCGGAGTGTGCTTCTGCTTGTCTCCTGTCAGGTTGATCGGAATCCGCTGGAACGGCGCGTCGCCCTTCAGGTGGTCTTTGACGATCAGCGCTGTTGAAGGCTTGGTCGCGTCGATCTTCTCGATCGTTGCGGTGAAGAGGTAATCACTGTCGTCGATGAATTCCTGCAACGGGAACAGGTTCTGGATGAACGCGAAGCCCGTCGCCGCGACGGAGCCAATCAGCGCCCAGGCGCAAACGATTCTGAACAGGATCCGGCGGCGCGATCTCATGGAAGCAGTTCCTTCTGGGGGGTGAGGGCGTAACCAATTGGCCGGGGATGACAAGTGTTCATACCGGATTCGCGGTCGGCCTTCGAGCGACTCTTTGAATGATTCCGGCGGCGGACCGTCTTGGTTCCATTAGCAAGTCGTCTTGAGTTCCATCAGCAAGAACACCAGCAACAAACGCGGGCCGACGCGTGTTTGAAATAGAGTGCCTGCATCGCAAAACACTGTCAGGCAGTCGACAGGAAATGATCTACCGTAGGACGGATTTCCAATCCGTCCCGTGTGGATGGACGGATTGGAAATCCGTCCTACGGCCTTGGTAGTTGATTTCCTGCGGACTGCCTCAGCGTACCGGAGGCGGTGGAGCCGTCTCTTTCGGCAGCTCGCCGCCGCAGAACAGGATGAGCAGACTTCATTGACTTTGCGTTTCCGCCCCCCACATACTGCCGACCCCTGATGCGACCGCGCCCGGTCGGAAGTCTGGCAATTCGGGATCATGCTGTTCGGCGGGCGGGACAACAATCGAGCGTTCACCTTGAGGGCAGACCATGACGTTGCGGATGAATTCGTTGGACCGGGTGTTTCGGTGTCTCTTCACGCTGGGACTGACCGTCGGAATTGTCGCGTCCGCCGGTGCCCAGCCGGCCGCGCAGTTGAAGCCTGAAGAGATGGCGGTTCAGGTGCTGAACGCCGCCAACAAGGCGTACAACGAAAAGCAGTTCGCCCCGGCGACGGAGCGATACCGCGAGTACCTCAAGACGTTCGCCAATCAAAAGGACGCCAATCTGGCGCGGTATGGATTGGGGCTCTGCCTGCTGGAGGCGCCGCAAAAGGATTTCAAGCTCGCCGTCGAAAGCCTGAATCCCGTGGTGGGCGTTGCGGACTTTGCCGAGCGGCCGATGGCGCTGTACTACCTCGCGCTCGCCCATCGCGGCCTCGGTCACGAATCTCTCGCGCTGGGAATCGCGAAGCCTCCCGAAGCCGCGCAGCACCGGACGAACGCGAATCAACAGTTCACCCCCGCGGCCCAACGGTTTGGCGAGGCCGCCGCGGCGTTTGTCGCCCGCACCAAGGCCACGCCCGCCCCATCCGCCGAGCAGATCGCCGCGGACATCGAATGGTCGAACCGGGCGCTGTGCGATCAGGCCGAGATGCTGATTCGCCTGGAGAAACTGAAGGAAGCCAATGATCTGCTCACACCGGCCCTCGTCGCGGAAGCGACCCAGAAGAGCAAGTACCGGCCGACGCTGCTGTACCTGCACGGGCATGTCAGCTTCCTGTTGAAGGATTACATTTCGGCCGGCCGGTCGCTCAGCCAACTCGCCCCGTTCGCCGACCCCGTGTTCGGCCCGCATGCCCAGTACCTGCTGGCACGGGTCCACCATGTCGCGGATGAGCGTGACGAGGCGGTCAATCTCTACGACGCGGTCATCAAGGGCTACGATAAGCAAAAGGTCACGGCACAGCAGGCCCTGCAAAACCAGGCCAACTTCGTGAATCAACCGGAAGAGAAGTCGCGACTCGAAGCCCTGGTCAAGACTCCGCCCGATTACGTCGGCCGCGCCAGTTTCCACTGGGGCATCCTGCTGTTTGAACAGAAGAAGACCGCCGAATCACTGGCCCGCTTTGCGACGTTCGCCCAGCAATACCCGCTGTCACCGCTGGTCCCCGAAGCTCAGTTGCGGGCCGGGATGTGCCAGGTCGAACTGCGACAGTTTGCTCCGGGCATCGCGTTGTTGCAGCCGCTGATTCCGCACCCGCAACTGGGCGATCGTGCCCTGCTCTGGACGGGCCGCGCCCAACTCGGTGCCGCCGATCCGACGCAGGCCGCCCCGTATACCGCCGCTCTCGCCGCGTCGATCACCAGTCTCACGCAGGCCGCCGACAAGGCGAACCAGCAGATCGCGCAAGATCCCGATGCCAAGTTGCGTCGCGCGGAGATCCTGTTGGATCTCGGCGACTATCAACAACTGGCGAAGCAGTTCCCCCAGGCCGCGGCCACCTATGAGACCGCCTTCAAGGAGAACCACGCGCCGGATCGCAACGAGCAGTTCCTGCAGCGGCGGGTGACCGCACTGCACTTCGCCGGACAGTTCGATCAGTCCGACCAGGCGAGCACCCAATTTCAACAGGCGTTCCCCAAGAGCACGCTGCTGTCGGAGGTGCTGTTTCGCACGGCGGAGAACGCCTACGTCCGGGCCGCCGCCATCGAGCCGAATGTTCCCGCCAGCAAGAACCCCGATATTCCCAAGTGGTTTGGCGAAGCGGTCAAGCGGTATCAGGTGGTTCTCGA
Source organism: Planctomycetota bacterium (assembly GCA_031372385.1). Taxonomy (GTDB): domain Bacteria; phylum Planctomycetota; class Planctomycetia; order Planctomycetales; family Planctomycetaceae; genus Schlesneria. The sequence goes on from JANMLE010000162.1 coordinate 6,649, forward strand.
CAAGGCCCCCGAATTCACCTACACATCCTTGGCGCGCGGGCGACAGGCGCTGTCTCAATACCGGCTGGGTGACTATGCCGCCGCCGTGAAATTATTGGGAGCGATCCCCAACGCCGACTGCACCGGCGAACTGGTGGTGGTCCCGTACTATCTTGCCGACTGCCTGCTGCGCGGCATGCCGACCGACACCAGCGACGCGCTGGCCGCAGGTCGGCAGATTGAAGTTTTGACGGCGGCGGTCAAGGCGCTGGACAGCTTTGTCTCGGGGCAGGGGAACGAGCCCGCCAAGGCCGCTCCGCAAACACCGGATGCGCTGTTGAAACTCGGCTACTGCCATCAGCGCGTGGCCGCTCAGATCGCCGAACCGCTGGAACGGACGGCGCGGCTGACCGCAGCCCGTCAGGCGTTCGAACGGATCGCGGCGCAGTTCGCCGCATCGCCTCAGGTGCCGTTCGCGGTGTTCGAACGGGCCAACTGTATGATCGCCATGAACGACCCCAACGGGGCGCTCAATGAGTTCAACCGGTTCAAGACCGATCCGCTCAAGGCGGCACCGGTCGCTCCGCTGGCCTTTCTGCGTATGGGGACGTTGCTCCGCAGCCAGAACAAGCCGGCTGAGGCGGCGACCGCGTTCCAGGAATGCCGGGCCAATTACGAAGCCGCACTGGTCGCCGATCCGACCCGCGCGGCTTGGGCACCGCTGATTCAATACCATCACGGCCTGGCCCTGAAAGAGTTGGCCCGCAAGGATCCGGCAAAGCTCGACGTCGCCAAGCTGACGGAAGCCAGGGCACAGTTCGACGGCCTGAAGCAGAAGTATCCCAACAGCGCCGAAGCCCTCGATGCCGGTTGGCGCGCGGGACAGTGTCGACGGGAAGAGCAGTTGCCACGACTGGTCGCCGCGCGGGCCGTGCTGGCTCGCACCGATGCGAAGCCGGAGGAAGTGACCGCCGCCAGCACGCAATTGCAGGATGCGGTCAAGCAACTGACGGAGACCGCCACGTACTTCGTCGCCCAGGCGGCGCTGGCCGTTCAACAGAAGCAGGCGGGAGCGGACGTGCATCAGCAGACTCTGTACGAAGCCGCGTGGTGTTACCAATGGGTGGCCGATGTCGAGATCGACGCGGCCCGCAGGAAACTGCTGGATGAAGCTCTGAAGAAGCTCGCCGATGAGGCCGCCAAGAAGCCGGCGGGACTCAAGGGAGTCGTCAACGCGAGGATCCCCGAGATCCCCGCCTCGACCATTCCGATCCAACCGTCCGAGAAGCTCGCCCGCGACCATTACGCGGCGCTCGTCGCCGCCAAGCAGGACTCTCCGCTGAGCATCACCGCGCGGTTGGAACTGGCGGAAATGCACGCCCGCCGCGATGAATTCGATCCGGCGATCGCTCTGCTCAACAACGCGCTGACACTGGAACCCGCTCCCGAGTTGGAGGAGCGGCTGCATCTGCGGCTGGGGGTTTGCCTAGTGGCGAAGAACGATCAGGCGGGTGCCTTTGCCCAGTTCGCTGCTGTGGCCGCGAACGACAAGAGTCCGCTGGCACCCGATGCCCGCTATCGGGCGGGTGAATGCCAGATGCAATTGAAGGCCTGGCCCAAAGCGATTGAACTGTGGGTTCCATTCCGCGATCTGGGGCCGTTGCAGAACATTGCGGGCTTGAGCGATCGCGTCCTGCTGCGACTCGGTCATGCCTATGCCCTAGCCGGTCAATGGGATCTCAGCCGCACCGCCCACGAAACGCTGGTCAATCGGTTCGGTCAAAGCCCCTGGAAGCACGAAGCCCGCTACGGCGTCGCCTGGGCCTGGCAGAACCTGAAGCAGTACGACAACGCGGCCAATGCCTATCAACAGGTGATCAACGAGACCGCCACCGAGGTCGCGGCCAAGTCGCAGTACCAACTGGCCCTCTGCCGGGTGGAGCAGAAGCGGCTGCCCGAAGCGGCCAACGCGCTGCTGGTCGTCCCCTTCACCTATGACTATCCGGAATGGAGTGCCGTCGCGCTGCTGGAAGCCGCCCGCGTGTTCCAGGAAATGCAGCAGCCCAAGCAGACCGTCCGATTGTTGGAGAAAGTCATCAAAGACTATCCCGAAACCGAATGGGCCAAGGCCGCGCAACAGCGACTCGCCGGAGTGCCGGTCGCGGCGAAGAACTAGAAGCGGTTGGAAGATCAACCGAAAACGTCAGCGAGATTGAGACAGACGTGACCAGGACGGTGATCACCAGAAGGAGAAATCGGATGCCGACTGCATGCCTTTCGCGTCGAGCCTGTCTGCTGGGGCTGGGATTCGTTGTCGGTTGGTTGAGCGTGGCCCGGCCGGCTCTGGCCTATGTCGAGATCGCGTACACTCTGGGACGCGTGGTCTTGGAATCGACCTCCATTTCCGTGCTGCGCATCGAGAAAGTCGACAAGGAAAAGAACCTGATCCTGTTCCGCAAAGTCCAGGATCTGAAGGGAACCCTTCCGGGGGAGACCACCAAGCACAACATCGGCCGGGCCGGATTTCATGAGCGCGAATGGAAGGCGATCATGGACTGGGCCGAACCGGGGAAGACCGCGATCTTCTTCAACAACGGCGGTGCCAGCGAGACCTGCATCGGCAACTACTGGTATCAGGCGTATGCCGGTGGCGAGTGGTGGAACATGAGCCACGGCGAACCATACATGCTCCGCAGCTACGCGGGACCGTCCGACAAGTTGGTGTCGATCGTGCAGTCGATGCTCGCCGGACAGGAAGTCGTCGTGCCCTGCATGGTCGATGGCGACAAGAACGCGTTGCAACTGCGCACCGCCAAGATTCAACGCATGAAGGTGAGCCTCAAGATCCAGGACTACAACGCCCCGCGCGACTTCGTGGGCTGGGGCGGCGACGATTTCCGCGCGGTCGAAGGGATGCCCGGATTCACGCATATCGCCGGGGTCAGTTCCGTCGGACCGGATGCGCGCGGCGTGGCGGTGGCCGATGCCGACGGCGATGGCAAACCGGACTTCTGCTTCTACGGCATGGGACGGGTCGCGTTGATGAAGATGGACGGGACCTCGCTCAGCGAACTGCCGCTGCCGCATGTCGGCGGGGCGCGCGTCGCCGAATGGGCCGACTACAACGCCGACGGGAAACCCGATCTGTTGCTGGCAACCGTGTCGGGACCGAAGCTGCTCACCAACCAGGGAACGTCCTTCAAGGACGACTCGGCACTGCTCCCCAAGGAACCGTATTACAACGTCACCTGCGCCGCATGGATGGACTACGATGGAGACAAGCGGCCGGACATCCTGCTCGCCAACGGGTTCCTCGGACTGCGCCTGTACCGCAACACGGGGGCCGGCTTTGAAGACATCTCCGTGGCGGCGAAGTTGGGACCGGACGGAGTCGCCGGACGAATCAAGGGAGACCACCTCGCCGTGGCCGACATCAACAACGACGGTCGTGCCGACTTCGTCTACAGTGCCGGCACCGGATTGGTCGCATACAGCACGGCGCAGGGCTTCGTGGAAGCGAAGGCGGGAATGATTCAATTCCGTTCCGGCACCGTGCGACCCGTGCTCGCCGATTTCGACGGCGATGGATTGCCGGAACTGTTCGTTCCGCAGGAGGGAACCAGCCGCATGTTTTCCAACCGGGGCGGGGCGCTGGCCGAC
>JANMLE010000177.1:0-1554 GCA_031372385.1 Planctomycetota bacterium
CCCGCGTATCCGAAGCTCTTGATCTTCGCCGTGAATGACATCGGGTCGCCGACAAAGGCGACTTCGTCGACCAGCGTGTCGTCGATCAGCACATCCTTGGAAGCCTCGTCGCTGCCCAGTCCGACGAGATGGAATTGAATCCCCTTGCGACGCACGGACTCGGCGATTGTCGAGAGTTTGTCGACTTCGGAAACACTGGCGACGGCATCGGTGAAGAGGATCAACGCGGCTGGCGGCGTTCCGCGCAGGTCTCCGAGAACCTTCTTGACCGCGGGTGCCGGTCGGGTCTGATCGCCATCGGGTCGCAGGGACATGATCTCGGCGAGTGCCGCTTCGAACGGGGGAAGCTTCGGCTTGGAGGGAACGGGCGGCGGAGTGTTTTCGTCTGCGGTCGGATTCGGCGCGACTTCGACCCGAGTTGGCGGCGGCGTCTCGTCGAGGTTCCCCGACTCAAGCTGCGCCGCAGTCTCGGCGAAGCGATAGAGCCGCACCTGGTGGTGGCGTTGCAGCTCGCGCAAGAATCGGCCGTTGTTCCGGGTCAGGATTTCCTGAGCCAGCGCCAGCCGGTGCGCATCGCGTCCCGGCAGCAGTGAGATCGACTTGGCCATCTCCGCTGCCGCCGATCCGGACGGGTACTGGTCCTGAAGCGACATGCTCGCGGAGGTGTCGATCATCACGGCGATGCTCGGCAGGCCCGTCCGTTCGACGGTCAGGCTAAGCTCCGTCAGCATCGCCAGAATGACCGCGAACACGAGCAGCCGCAGCGCGGTCAGCGTCAGCCGCTGGCGTCCGTTCAACGATTCGCCGTCGCGGCGGTAGATCCACGACACACCGATCAGCAGCGCGACCGAAGCGAGTGCGATCACCCACGAAGGGGCCGGGGCTCGCCAGTCCAGCCGCCACTGCGTCCCTTCACCGGGACCGGGGGCGTTCAGACCGAGATACCACGCCAGAAACTTTTGAAAGCGATCCATCACAACCATTTGCCGTCAGACGTTCGGGTTTGCCGTGTTGACTGATTTAACTCACGTGCTGTTCATGCCTCACGCGGCCCGGAATGCGTCGTTTGCCGTCCGAGCCGCGTCCATCAGGAAGCGGGATTTTTCGACCGCTTCCTGACGGGCGCGGCTCGACCAAACGTCTCGCGGATGACCGCGTGAGGTATGAACGAATCAGGTAACGCCGTGCGAGGCCCATCCGCAACGGCACCGCCTCGCGCGTCGATGATGGAAGAGCCAACCCCCGGTGTCAAACGACGCGCGGACGCTGTGCGACATTACGGACTATCCGTCTTCAATTCCCGATGGCCGTGATTGGGAAGCCAAACAGCGCATCGGGCAGAATCGCGAGCGAGTGGGTCTCGCGGCGGAGGCCGTCGCTAAGCGAAACGCGGCGTGGTTCATGTCGGGTTGCAGCGGAATGACATCTCGCGTCCCGTCGGCCACTCCAACTGGCGCTTCATCATCGCTGCGCCGAAGGCGAGCACCTGGGGGTCTCGCACCATCGCCTCCGCGGCTTTGCTGGCCTCCTTCTCCCACGCACCAAAGAGCTGGG
>JANMLE010000210.1:0-2193 GCA_031372385.1 Planctomycetota bacterium
ACCGGATTGAACACCAACCAAGTTCCGAAGTTCGCCGCATAGTTGATCGGATACTGATTGATGCCATCTTCGACGCTGGCGCGATCATTGATCTCGCTGGGGCACAGATACATGGGGACTCGCACGCGGACCACGGCGAGTTGTGTGTCGTAGGGCAGCGAGAAGTTGATCAGATTCTGAAGATTGGCCTGATCCAAGTACGGAAGCAATCGGGCTTGAGGGCCCCATTGACCGTAGCTGGCACCGGAAAGAGTCAAACACAGGGCCGGCGGGAACATGCCATGGGAGTCATGGTAGTTGTGCAGTGCGAGCCCGACCTGCTTGAGGTTGTTCTTGCACTGAATGCGGCGAGCCGCCTCGCGCGCTTGTTGGACGGCAGGTAGCAGCAGCGCGATCAAGACGGCGATGATCGCAATGACCACCAGCAATTCGATCAACGTAAATCCGACACGGCGCGACTCGGAATGTGAACTTGACATTGGCATGGGACCAGACTCCAGGCAAGCAAACAGGGGGGGAGAGGCCCCTAGGAACATCCTCGGGGCCGTCTGCAGGCGTGGCTGGCGTCGAGCTGGCGGGCACAATACGGCGGGAAGAGACGCGAATGAATTGACATTGAGTCTCAATGTCACGTATGGTAGCCGGCAATCACTGCTTGGCAAGCGAGATCAGCAGTTTTTTGGGCGACCGCCGAAACTGCCCGCTACAAACCTGTGTTTGGAGACCGACATGGATCACGATCAGCCACCGACTTCGAAAATCTCGCCGAATCCCGGGGAGACTCCCAGTGAGGGGAGCCCGCGCGAATTCGACTCGGCAGATCTGCTCCGCGGTGAAAAAGAGATCTTGATTCGTCACGCGGGCGAGGTCTATCGCCTGCGTTTGACAAGGAATGACAAGTTGATTCTGCAAAAGTAATTGCAACAAGTATCCAATGCGTCACAAGCTTGAGGCCGAGTCACCGGACCCACCGAGGTTTTGGTCTTCCGTGAGTCGCCTTTCCAACAGTCGCCTCGACCTTCAGACAGGTGATCGGAACACGCACGGCGACGTTCTTGCGTCGACATACCAGCCCAGCAAGCGTTCAACTGGGTAAGCTTGGGTGTGTGGCGTGTCGGCGGTCCAATCCGTTCAACGCCGGTTGGTTGGAACACCGATGAGAAGACTCATCACGGGCGATTCTGACGACGACGAGCCGGCGCTGGGAGCGACTGCTGGTCGGACGGTCGTCTCATCCTTTCCGTCACCGGGCGGCCTCCCAAGAACTGCGTTCGCGAGCCATGTCGATTCAGTTTGCAGGCTCAAAGTCACTCGATGACCGTCGTCGGCGTCGCTTGGTCGTCAATACGGACGATCCGGACGCTGACGGAATGGCGGCCGGGGAAGGTCCGCCGGGAAGCGGAGTCTTATCCGAACTGGTCGCACGGTCGAAGCAAGAGTTTAGCCACAGAGTACACAGAGATCACTGAGGAAGAAGATTTTGGTTTCTTACTCTCTGTGTTCTCTGTGAACTCTGTGGCAGATATAATGGAATTATGCCTGAGTTTCCAGACATAGACGGCGGCAGCGAGGTTTTGGAAGACACCAAGATCAAGCTCGAAAAGCCGAAACTTTTTAAAGTACTTCTACACAACGATGATTTTACCACGATGGATTTCGTTGTTTTCGTCTTGCAGTATGTCTTTAACCGTTCCGATTCCGAAGCCTTTTCCATCATGCTAAAAGTCCACAACGAAGGCGTCGGCATCGCCGGCATCTACCCCTACGAGATCGCCAACATGAAAAGCGAAAAAGCGAAGAATCTCGCTCGATCACGCGAGTATCCGCTGCTGTGTACTGTCGAGGAAGAATAAACATTCGATAACTTAGTGCCAAACTAATGAAATTTCCCATCTATAATAAGGCGTCAAAAACAGGCGAAGATGGATTCACAATTGTAAAAAGAATTGTGGAGAGGGATCTAAATTGGATTCTTCGAAAGAATCATCAGGAACACGATTATGGCATTGACGCATACATTGATCTCGTGTCGGAAGTGGGACATGTGACCGGAAAGTCAATAGCTCTTCAACTTAAGGCGAGTAGTGGTCGAGCATCCGACGCGGTTCATCGTTGTCGCCGAACGGGCTTGGCCAGGATCAACTCGACAAACGGAACGTTTCGATCACAGCCGCGAGCGCCGCAGGCTGCTGC
>JANMLE010000243.1:0-6455 GCA_031372385.1 Planctomycetota bacterium
CAACCCCTGGCCGGTTTCCGAGTATTGCCGCGTGATGTCCGCCAGCTTCTCGGTGTTCTTCAGCGCCTGCCGGGCGATCGCCATCCCGTGCTCGGCCCGGACGAGTTCCAAGTACGCGACTGCCGCATCGCGCAGCACGTCGTTGCGCGAGGCGATCGCGCCGAACTGTCGCGATGCCGCCTGATGATTGGCGATCCGCGGCTGGAAGATGGCGTCGCTCAAATGAAACTGGGCCACCAATCCCGGCACCGTGGGCGAGCCGGCACCCACCATACCGGCACCCAGACCGCCGCCGAAAGCGCTGCGGTTTGTCGGGAAGACATCCCCCGCCACGCTCTGGATCGTCCCCTCGTGGTGGTTGTAATTGACCCCCGCGCGCAGCGAAGGAAGCCACAAGGCTTCGGCCCGTTCGACACGCGCATAGGCTTCACTGATCCGTTCCCGCGCCAACGCCACGTTGGGATTCTGACTGTCCGCCAACTGCAAGATGCCGCCGAGACTGAGCGTGTATTGCGCCGCCGTGGGATAGGTTTCCAACCCGTCCGTGCCGGCTTCGTGCAGGTTGGAAACCCGCCCCACGCCCACGTCGCCAATCTCTTGTTCGTCAGCCTCAGTCACATCGGGGCGCTCATCGTCATCCGTGGCGCTCACCTGAATGATCGGCCTCCGCGAGTCCGACACCGCCTTCGGCACCGCGGTCAGCATCTTCCGTTTGGAGGACGAAGACTCCCGAACATCCGCGGGTTGTCGAGCTGATGTCGGCGATTCCGCCGGGCTGCGCCGCGCGAGCGCCTCTCTGGCCGACGGCGTCGCCGCACAGCCGGACAGGCCAAACAACGAGGCCAAGACCAGTCCGTTGACCGCACCTCGGATCAGCGTTCGCATCACGATCACCATCCTTGGTGTCTACGGGCGCACAAGCCTCCCGGCCACCCGCTGATATCGACGCCCGACAGGAATCGCCTGCACGTTCAGATCCGGCGGCGCGTGCCATCTGTCCCACGGATCTGTGTCGTAGCGGTCGGGAAGACTTTGACGCCGGCGGTGAGATTGCCGAATGGGAGGCGGTCAATCGGGTTTTGGAAGATTGGAGACCGCCTGTTCGATCTTCTGCAGCGCACGGGCGGCGGCGGTGCGGATGTAATCGCGCGGATCCTGCTCGCGGGACAATTCCAAGGGCACGATCGCCTTTGTGGCGACGGCACCGAGTGCGCCCAGCGATTTCACTGAGGCATGGCGGATTCCGTCGTTGGGACATTCCAGGGCCCCGATGAGGATTGGCAGAACCTCACTGCCGCCAATCTTGCCGAGCGCGTCGACCGCGATCCACCATCCCCCCTTGTCGTCATCGTTCAAAGCCGCCACCAAACCGGGCACCGCCGCTTTGGCTTTGGGGCCAATGGCACCCAGCGCACCGGCCGCCGACCTCCGGTTTTCTCGCTCCGCGCCGTTTTCCAGCAGGTTGATCAGCGCCGCAATCGTGTCCGGGGAATCGGCTCCGATCGCGCCGAGCGCGTGGGCGGCACTGCCTCGAAGGCGTGGATGCTTCAGCGCGGCCAGCAACTGAGGCTCAGCGGCACGGGCTTTGACTCCCAATTGACTGAGTTCCCACGCGGCATAACCGGCCGTCCCGTCATTCGGCTCTTGCAATTCGAGCAGGTCCGCCAGATCCCGAATCCGGTCTTCCGTGGCACCGGCAATCCGGATCAGTGCCACGCGAGCAACAGCTCGATGAAACACATTCGGCGCGCTGGCGGCCAACTTCTCAAGGTCGGGCACGGCATCGCTGGCCAGCGGACCAATGCTTCCCAGTCCGTCGATGGCCGCCCTGCGGACATAATCCTCCTTGTCCGCCAGCAGCGGTCGCAGCAACGGCGCGAGTCCCGCGTCGAGCGAATCAATTCGAACCAGCACTTGGACTGCGACCCGCCGTTCTCGTTCGTCCTTCGACTTCAGACGTTCCTTCAGAAACGGCATCGCTGATGGTCCGATGCGAACAATCAGATCCTCGGCATGACGCGAATCGTTCCGTCCAATCCCACCCCACCCGGAGAACTTGAGCAGCGGTTCAAGGACGGGTCCAAAGTCAGTGCGACCGTCCGACTTTGCAGGAATCAACTTTGCCAGATCCTCCAACGCTCTGTGTCTCTTCTGGAAATCCTTGAGGTCGACGGCGATCTCCGCCAGTCGCTGCGGGTCGATCTTGCCGGCCGCGGCACGTTCAGTCGCATCCCTGCGCTGCGGCGGATGGCGATAGTCAACCACTTCGATTCCCGCGGGGAAGTTGAGTTCAAAGGTGTCGGCGGGTAATTCGCGATTGACCCGCCAATCTCGATTCGTTCCTTCGTAGCGCCAGTGCAGTTCTTCCGGTCTCAATTCTGGAGTCACTCGTACACATTCATGCGTGATGCGAGTTGGCAGCCAGATCCCGGGCGAGACTTCCCGGTGGTCGCGTCCTTCCAAGCGGATGTACTCCTGCCACGGTTGACCTTCCGTGAAGTGAATCTCCAAAGCCCGCCTGACAACGATCCTGCGTTCCGGATCGATCCAGAAACGGTGCCGCCTCGGCTCGGCGGGACCGAATGGCGCAGTCTCCACCACGACGACTGCGCGCCCGTTCCGAGTGGTCCGCCCGGCGATCCGACTGCCCGGCTGACGCACGATGTCAGACACCACTCTGCCCCGGAAGTGCGTGGTGAATTCGCGCGGATCAATTCCGTGCCATGTGAATGCATCTTCGTGCGTCGCACGCGACCAGTTGTTGCCATGCCAATAATCGAGGCGACGCACGGATTTCCCATTGTCGGTGCCGATCCAACGCCCGCGGTGCAGACTGAGCGTCTTGCCGTTCGAGTCGACGTCGCCCCGTTGCCCGTCGGTGTCTTCGTGCGACCGTCCTTCGTGGTCGATGACCGCTTTCGTCACCAGCGTCATCTCCACGGGCTTGTCAACCGGCAACAAGAACATCTGCCGCTTCACATAATCCGTCGTCACGGACAGATTGCGAATGGCCTTTTCCGTCTGATGAAGACCGTCAAGAATCGCTGCGGCTTCGTTGTCATTGTCGGCCGCCACCGCAGCGGGACTTCCCGACGCATTCGTCTGTCCTGCGTCTCTTGGTTTTTCGCGGCACGCAGTCTCATCATTGGCCGCGGACAAGCATGGGGCCCAATGGATTCCGCCGACAATGGCGGCTGCGAGAAAGAGCAAGAATGCGGTCGAGCCCGGGCTTTGAACAGGTCCGCTTCTCAACGCCCCGTCCGACCGGCACCCCGTTTCAGGGTGCATCTGCGCAATCAGATTGTTGCCGCCCACCGAGAGCAAGTTCATCTCCAAGATCCTCTGCTTGTTTCGCCGTTTACCTGCGGTCTCACCCCGCCCACCGTCTTTGAGTCCCATCACTTCGCCGGCGCGACGGGCGCGACAGTCTCGACGGATTGGCCTTCGCGGAAGGTGTTCGCATTCACGGTGATGACCTGTTCGTCGCCGGTCAGACCTTCGCGGATCTCCACTTCCGAGCCGGCGTGCAGACCGAGCGACACGGCTCGCCGGGCGACTTTGCCATCTGCCCCGACCGTTTGGCAGTACGCCTGCTTGTCGTGTGTGATGATCGCCAGCCTGGGCAGGCTGAAGACGTCCTTCAATTCGGCCACGGTGACTTTCGCCTGCACGTACAAGCCGGGTCGCCAGAGTCCGTCGGGGTTGGGGACGTCGATCTCGGCGGTCAGCGTGCGCGAGGTGGTGTTGAGCGACCAACTGGTGCGGGTGATCGTGCCGACATGGGGTTTCCCGTGCATGGAGGGAACGCGCAACTCCACCTTGCTTCCCTTGGCGACATGGACCGCGTCGTCTTCGGGGATGTCGATGAAGACCCGGACGGGATCGACCCGCATGACGGAGAGCAGCGGCTTCTGGCCGGTGCCGCCGCCGGCCTGCACGAGGTGACCGCGGTGGACATTGCGTTCGACGACAACACCGTCGAACGGGGCGCGGAGGATCGAGTAATCGAGCATCGTTTCCACGCGGCGCTTTTCCGATTCGGCCACGTCCAACCGCGCGCGGATGGCGACGGCATCGGCCCGCGCCTTTTCCAATCGGGCTCCGGCCTCCAAACGCATCGCCTTCACCGCGGCGATTTTCGCGGTGACTTCCCTCCGGCCGGCGTCGGCCGCTTCCAGTTCCGATTTGGTTTCGTCGGCAACCTTCCGGGTGACCGCGCCGCTTTCCGCGAGTTGCGCCACGCGCTGGTACTCGGACTTCCACCGGGCGTGTCGTGATTCTTCCTTCGCGACCAGCGCCTCGGCTTCACCGATGTGGGCGTCCGCCGAAAGAACAAACGCTTCGGCGACTTTCACTCCTGCGTCCGCCTGCAGGATCTCGGCTTTGGTCTGGGCGATGGCGGCGGTCTTCTCGGACAACTCCTCATTCAGTTCCGGGACGAGCAACTCACACAGGACCGTTCCGGGTTGGTCCCCTTTCGGTCCCAGGATCGGATCACCGATGTCGACGGGAACCTTCAACACGAATCCCGTCACCTTGGCACACAGCGGCGCGAACTCGAACGCTTCGACCCGGCCGGGAAGATCGACCGTCCGCACGAAGACCTTTCGTTGGGGCTGGATGACGGTCGCGCGCGCGGCGGGCATCCCACCACCCGATGCCGCATCGTGTACGCCGGGCCGTGCGCAGCCCGACAGAAGGACCAGCGCGAGCAGCGCGGGGATCGACGTGAACCGAACAGCACGTCCCAGTGAACCCGTATTGATCTTTTGAAGGCGTGCTTCTTGAAGGCGTGCCGTTTGAAGGCGTGCCGTTTGAAGGTGCGCCTTTTCGGATTTCAGCCCCGAAGGGGCGGCCATATGCCAGCCCAGGGCAACGCCCTGGGTTGGCGGATTGTCGGGAAGACCAAGCCCTGAAAGGGCGACACTATGTATTCGATGGGAATGGGGCCGCCCCTTCAGGGCTCCAAGATCTGTGACGGTTGCTACCCAGGGCGGCGCTCCCGATGGTCGCTTGCCCTGGGCTAACTTGGGGCTGCCCCGTTGGGGCGTAAATCTGTTGCGGTGCCAATTGACAGCCTGTTGAAAAACGCGTGCTTGCACTGGTTACTCCGATGCCATCAGGGTGGCGGCTTCTTCGCGGAACTGTGCGCTGTGTGGATCGAGCGGGTCGAGTGATGCCGAGCGAATCGGGGCGCGGCGCTGCAACAACGCAAAGACCGCCGGCAAGACCAACAACGTGGCGAGCGTCGCCGCAAACAAGCCGCCGATCACGGCCCGACCCAGCGGTGCCGTCTGCGCTCCCTCTTCGCCCAGACCCAATGCCATCGGCACCATGCCGACTCCCATCGCCAGACTTGTCATCAGGATGGCGCGCAGCCGACGCTCGGCACCCTGGACCGCACCCGTGCATGAATCTCCCAGCGTGCGCCGGGATTTCTCCGCAAACGTGACCAGCAGGATCGCGTTGGCCATCGCCACACCGATCGCCATGATCGCGCCGATGAAGGATTGGATGTTGAGTGTCGATCGCGTCAGCCAGAGTGCGGCGACAACTCCCGCCAACACGGCCGGCGCGGTCGAGACTGTGATCAGCGCGAGACGCAGTGACTGAAAGTTCGCCGTCAGCAGCAGGAAGATCACGACGATCGCCAGCAGCAGGCCGACACCCAGTCCGCTCAGGATCTGACGCAGCGGAGGGATCTGGCCGCGGATCTCCATCGTGACACTCTTCGGCTTCTTCCCGTCGGCCTCCAGTTTGGCCAGCGTCCGGCGAATCTCGTTGGCGACGGAACCGAGATCCCGGCCGCTGATGTTCGCGGTCAATGAGATCTCGCGCTTCATGTTGTACCGGTCGAACTGACCGGGCATCTTGCCGGCCGAGATCCCCGCCACGTCGCGCAGCAACAACGCCTGGCCGTCGCGATAGTTGATCGGCAGCGACGCGAGATCCTCGGGCTGAGTCATCGTCGGCTGCGGGATCTCCACCTGAACTTGGTATCCAATTCCGGTCTTGGGGTCCGGCCAGTAGTTTTGAACGACGAAGCGTGTGGATGACGTGGCCGCGACGACCGAACGGGCGATCTGCGACGTGGTCGTCCCCGAGAACGACGCCTTCTCGCGGTTGACCTGTACGTTGACGGTGGGATAGTCGAGCGACTGCGCGATCTGGACATCGCGCAGCGCGGGGATCGCGGCGAGTTCCCGCTGCACTTCGAGAATATACGCGCGGCTCTCTTCGAGATTGGCCCCGCGCGCCGCGATCTCAATCGGCGTCGGCGAGCCGAAGCTCATCACGTCGCTGACGATGTCCGCCGGCTCGAACGAGAACCGCAACTCCGGAAACTTCTGCGCCAAGATCAGCCGCAACTCATCCTTGGCCCGCTCGGTGTCGACGCCGCTGCCGTGCCGCAGCGCGATCCGCAACAGTCCCTCTTCCGGTCCGCGCGACCATTG
>JANMLE010000251.1:0-9113 GCA_031372385.1 Planctomycetota bacterium
CAGCGGCTTCCGCCATGATCGCCTGCATGTGCTGTGTATGAATGTTGGCGACGGAACCATCCGTTGGGAACGTCAGTTCACCGCCACCGGGCGGACGATGACCTTTCCCAAGATCTGCAACGCGGCCCCGTCACCCGCCAGCGATGGAAAGCGGGTCTTCGCACTGTTCTCCAGCAACGATCTGATCTGCCTCGATCTCGACGGAAATCTGCAATGGTTCCGCGGCCTGACGTTCGACCATCCCAACGTCAGCAACAGTCTGGGCATGGCCTCGTCCCCCGTGGTCGTGGGTGACACGCTGGTGGCCCAGGTCGAGAACGACAGCCAATCGCTGGCGACAGGCGTCGATGTCGCGACCGGACTTTCACGCTGGACGATCGAGCGACCGAAGCGCGCCAACTGGACATCGGCCGTGACACTGACGAAGGCCGCGGGATTCGACGAAGATCTGGTGTTGTTGCAGTCGTCCGAGGGGATAGCGGCCGTGCAACCGCTGACGGGGGCGGCGGTGTGGAAGTACACCGACGGCGCCGCGACGATCCCCTCGTCGGTGATCGCCGACGGCATCGTGTATGTTCCGTCACATGGCATCACCGCGTTGAAGCCGCCGCGCGGCAGTGCCAATCCCGAAGTCCTCTGGCGCGCGGGAAAACTCGGACCGGCCACGGCCAGTCCACTGGCGTATGACGGACGGCTGTATTCCCTGAACGCCGCGGGTGTGTTGAAGAGTGCCGACATCAAGACGGGTGAACAGAAATGGGAGTTCCGTCTGACCGGCCCCTTCAGCGGAACCCCGGTCGCCGCCGGCGGCCTGCTGTACTTCTTCAACGAGAAGGGCATGGCTCACGTCGTGAAGCCGGGCGACGAGAGCGGCGAGATCATCTCGTCCAACGATCTGGGCGAAACGTTTCTCTGCACACCGGCGATCGCAAACGGCGCGATCTATGTCCGCAGCGACACGACCCTGTGGAAGATCGCGAACCGATAGGCCGGATTCTTCATGGCCTCGTAGCTGAGTTCGCAAGAACTCAGTTCCTGATCGCGAGTTGGGCTGAGTTCTTGCGAACTCAGCTACGTTCAGGCTGCGATTGTTTCACAAGGGACCGTGAATACGCCGGGATCGGCATGGGCAATGACTGTCTATTGAAAGAGCCCGTGGCGCACGCGGCCAGCGTGTGATTCCGTCGGACGAGTGCATGCGAGCCGCTTGCACTACGCTTCTCCGCCAACCGGTGCGACGTCGCCACTGAAGCGGTATCCGACGCCGCGGACGGTTTCGATGAGCGACTCGAAGTTGCCGAGCTTCTGGCGGAGCGACCGGATGTGGACGTCGATCGTTCGTTCCAGCGAGTTCGCGTCCTCACCCCGGCAGCGGTCCAGCAGTTCGTTGCGACTGAAGGGCCGGCCGGGTGCGCGGGCCAGTGTCCACAGCAACCGGAACTCGGTGGCGGTCAGGTCGAGATCCGCGCCGCCGGCCTTGGCGGAATGGTGGACCCGGTCGATCTCGATCCCCGCGACGGCGACGACATCCTTGGTCTGTTCGGACGCGGGAGTCCTTCGCAGCAGCGCCTTGATGCGGTGGATCAGCGGCTTGATCTTGAACGGCTTGGTGACGTAATCGTCCGCCCCCATGTTGAAGCCGACGATCTCGTCGACCTCTTCGCTGCGCGCGGTCAGCATCAGGATGCGTGTCGATTGAGTCCGCGGGTCGCTGCGAATCTGACGGCAGACTTCCAAGCCGTCGATGACCGGCAGCATCAGATCGAGGATCAACAAGTCGGGTTGCAGGCTTTGCGCGCGGTGCAGGCCGTCGTGACCGTCCGAAGCCACGACCACTTCGAATCCCTCTTTCTCCAAGTTATACGTCAGCACTTCTTGCAGTGCCCGTTCGTCTTCGATGATCAGCAGTTTCGGCTTTGTCATAAAGTCGACTCAACGGGGGAAGGGGAGACGTCACGGAGCGGTTGAATATCCGGATCGCGACGGACTCGGGCGTCTGTCGCACAAGCACCGACGATCAGGGCTTGGTCGGCCTGGGTCCGGCTGGCCGCGGGCTCTCGGGAAGTTCACCGCGGTTGCGGTGCCGGACGATTTCTCCCTGAACCAGGTAGATCACATCTTCGGCGATGTTGGTGGCGTGGTCGGCGATCCGCTCGATCTGCCGCGACGCCGAGAACAGGTGCATCGCCGGTTCCACCAGATCGGGGCGGCGTTTCATCAATTCGGTCAGCTCGTTGATGATGTCGCGGTTGAGTTTGTCGATCGCCTCGTCCTGCAGGCAGACTTCGCGCGCGGTGCGGATGTCCAGATGGACGTAGGCGTCGATGCTGCGGTGCAGCATGTCGAGCGCCTGTTGGGACATCTCCTTCATGTCATCCGGCACGGTGATTTCGGGGGAGCGCACGATGCCGCAGGCCCGATGGGCGATGCTGACTCCCAGATCGGCGACACGTTCCAGTTCTCCACCAATCTTCAGGACGGTCGTGATCCGCCGCAGGTCGATAGCGACCGGCTGATGGAGCGCCAGCAGCTTCAGACATTCCTCCTCGATCTCGACATCCATGCGGTCGATCTCGTCGTCGCGCCGGATGATTTCGACCGCGCGGTCGAAGTCGGGTTTGTGCAGCGCCTCGACGGCCGCGTGAATCATTTCCTCGACCCGCCCGCACATCGTGAGGACGGTCCGGTGCAGATGGTCCAGATCCCGAATCAAATGGATAGACATTCCCGATTCCTTGAAGACTGGTTTTCGTCAATCCGTCGCCCGCGCAGGAAGTGGGTCAGTTTGAAAACGGAACTCGTGTGGCACGCCCTGAGTCTTCGAAGGGCGTGGGAACTATGTGGTGCCTCGATCCACGCCCTTCGAAGACTCAGGGCGTGCCACACAAACTGAACCACTACCCGCGCACAGCGGACGTCCGCCGCGAAGGCGCTGACTCAGCCGAAGCGGCCGGTGATGTAGTCTTCCGTTTCCTTTTGTGTCGGATTCGTGAACAGTTGCTTCGTCTGCCCGACTTCCACGAGCCGCCCGTGGCAGAAGAAGCCCGTGACCTCACTGATGCGGGCCGCCTGCTGCATGTTGTGGGTCACGATGACGATCGTGTAGTTCTGCTTGAGTTCAAAGATCAGGTCTTCGATGCGCGAGGTCGACGCCGGGTCGAGCGCGGACGCCGGTTCGTCCATCAGGATGATTTCGGGGCTGGTCGCCAGCGCCCGGGCGATGCACAGCCGCTGTTGCTGTCCGCCGGAGAGGGCCATCGCCGACTCGCGCATCCGATCTTTGACTTCGTTCCACAGCGCCGCCTGTTGCAGCGACCGCTCGACGAGTTCCGTCAACTCGGCCCGGTTGGTCAGCCCGGCAATCCGCGGTCCGAACGCGACGTTGTCGAAGATCGATTTGGGAAACGGAGTCGACTTCTGGAACACCATCCCCACCCGCTTGCGCAGCGACACGACGTCGACGTCCCTGGCGTAGATGTCCTCACCGTCGAGCAGGACCGAACCGGTGACGCGCGTCCCCTCGATGATGTCGTTCATCCTGTTCAGTGTACGCAGGTAGGTGCTCTTCCCGCACCCGGACGGACCGATCAGCGCGGTCACCGCCCGTTCGTTGATGCGCAGCGACACATCGCGGAGCGCCTGATGCGTGCCGTAGTAGAAACCCATCTGCACGGTTTCAATCTTCGGCGGCCGCGGGCCCGCAGTTTCGCCATCGACCGCGACAGCGGTGGAAGCCGCCGGCGGATCGACAAACTGCGTGAATGCTTTGACGAGTGCCATGAATGACTGTCGGTCAGGGATGTTTGAAGAACGATTGGGTCGGGATTGTACGACGGGCTGAGAAGTCCGTCGAAGGTTGGAAATTCACTGAGTCTCCCGTTGGAATCTCCGTGGAGGTAGCTGCATTCGCAAGAATTCAGCCAATTGCTGTTCGATTCCTCAACCTGAATTCTTGCGAATTCAGCGACACCACAATGCCGGCTCAACTTCACAACGGACGCTTCGAGCTACCATCGAATCTTTCTTTGAAATCGTTGCCGAATAAAAATCGCCGTGCCGTTCATCAACATCAACACAACCAACAGCACTGTGATCCCGGCGGCGGCCACATGTTCGAATTCCGACTTGGGGTCGCTGATCCATCCGTAGATTTGCAGTGGGATCGCCGTGAATTGGTCGAACGGCGCTTGCAGCAACTTTCCCGGATGACGGACGGCGTCGCCGATTCCGTCGATGCGTCCGGGGGAAAAACTGAGCTGTGCCGCCGCTCCCAGGACCGCCAGGGGCGCGGTCTCGCCAATTGCGCGCGACAGGGACAGGATCACTCCGGTCAGAATTCCAGGCAGCGCGGCCGGCAGCACTTGATGTCGCACGGTTTGCCACTTGGTGGCCCCCAGCGCCAGTGACGCATGCCGCAGCGAGGGAGGAACCGACCGCAACGCTTCCTGGGCCGCGATGATCACCACCGGCAGGCTCAGCAGCGTCAGGGTGCAGGCCCCGGACAGCAGCACGCGACCCAGCGGCAGTTCGAACGAGAATTCGGCGAAGCCCAGCGAGCAGTTGAATTTCTCCGGCCGGTCGCGCAGTCCGAACATCCGCACAAACACCGTGAAACCCAGGATGCCGTAGACGATCGACGGGACGCCCGCCAGGTTGGAGATGTTCAGTTGGATGAACTTCGTGAGGCGCGTCGGCTTGGCGTATTCCTCAAGGTACACAGCCGCACCCACTCCGAGCGGCACTGACATGACGGCAGTCAGTCCGACCAGCCAGAGGCTGCCGAGCAACCCGGACATGATCCCCGCCTCGCGGGCTTCATACGAATTGCTGCGTGTCAGGAATCCCCAATCCAGCCACCCCACGGCCTGTCGACCGATTGAGAACAGCA
The DNA here is from genome assembly GCA_031372385.1 of Planctomycetota bacterium. Classification (GTDB taxonomy): domain Bacteria; phylum Planctomycetota; class Planctomycetia; order Planctomycetales; family Planctomycetaceae; genus Schlesneria. The sequence goes on from JANMLE010000251.1 coordinate 4,889, forward strand.
ACAGCGCCAAGATTCCGAGCGACACAAACGTCGTCAGGCGGCAGGCCCATTCGAACAGGAATCCCACCCGGTGCCGCCAGACCAGCCGGCGTTCGTAGACCGGTCCGTGAAGGCTCATTGGTACACCTCACGGTAACGGCTCAGGATCATCTGCGAGACCAGGTTCATCCCCAGCGTCATGATGAACAGGACCAGCGCCACGGCATACAAACTCTTTTCGAGTGTGGACCCGGCCACCACGTCACCCTGCATGACATTCACGATGAAGGCGGTCATCGACTGGATCGCCGAAAATGGATTGAGCGTCAGATTCGGCGTGTTGCCCGCGCAGATCGCGACAGCCATCGTCTCACCGATGCTGCGCGACAACGCCAACAGAAACGACGCCAGAACTCCGGACAGGGCCGAAGGGACGACGATGCGGGCGCTGACATCGAACTTGGTCGCGCCGAGGGCATACCCGGATTCACGCAGACTATTCGGGACGGCACGCAACACGTCTTCCGACAGCGAGGCGACCATCGGAATGATCATGATGCCGACCACGATGCCGCCGCACAGCGCATTGAATCCGTAAACGGGAAACCCCAGCCATTCCTTGAACACCGGCATGATGAAGTACGGTGTCAGAATCCTGAGCCCGAAGTAACCGTAGACCACCGTTGGCACACCGGCCAGGATTTCCAACAGCGGTTTGCAGACGGACCGCGCCCGGGGACTGGCGTATTCACTCAGATAGACGGCGATCATCAACCCCGCCGGTAAGCCGATCAGCCCGGAGATTCCCGTGATCAACAGCGTTCCGCACACCAACGGAGCGATGCCGAAATGTTCCTGATCACCGCTGTATTGCGGCGTCCATTTGGTGCCGAAGAGGAACTCGCCCAAACTGACATCTTGAAAAAACGCAGTGTGCGGTGGGAAGGCGATCAACGACTCCGTGACCAGCACGAAGATGATCGAGACCGTGGTGAGCACCGACAACAGCGCGCAGCCGAACAGCAGATAACGAATCGCCCCCTCGCGAACGCGCTGCCACGATACGGGCCGCCGCAGTGAGGACTGGTTGCCGCGTCGTTGTTTTCCGTCACTGGACACGGGGCACACCCAAAAGTGGAAACGTCGGAATCTCACCCAGCCGGGTGAACAAGTCCAAAGACGGACGGACTATTTTGCAGCCGCGTCCGCAGGCTTCAGCGCCGCTTCGAGCCGCGCCTGCATTTCCTTGCGCCGCTCTTCCGGCATCCGCACAAAGCCGCGTTTGGCAACCAGCGGTTGAGACGCTTCCGAGACCGTGAACTTCAGGAACTCGACCACTTCGGGACGCTTGAGCGTCTCCTTGTTGGCATAGACATACAGCGGCCGGGCCAGCGGCTTGTACTCACCGCTCAGAATGGTTTCAACCGTCGGCTGGACGGCAGGAGCCGGAACGCCATCGGCTTCGATGGTCGGGGAGACCTTGATCACCTTCACTTTGTCCTTGTTCTCGATGCAGTACCCGTATGGAATGTAACCGAGACTGTAGTCGCTCTGGGCCACCCCCTGGATCAGATCATTGTCATTGCTCGCCGCCAGGTAGTCCGTCCGGCTGGAGTTCTTTTTGCCGACGATCACTTCGGTGAAGTATTCAAAGGTGCCCGAGTCGGTGTCGGCACCGAACAGGTCGAACGGCTTGTCGGGCCATTGGGGATTGAGGTCGCTCCACTTGGCGATCTTGCTGTCCGGTGCCCACAGCTTCCGCAGTTGCCCGACCGTCAGTTCGGTACACCAATCGTTCTTCGGATGAACCGCGATCGACAGACCGTCGATGCCCACTTCCAATTCCAACCACTCAATTCCCTTCGCGTTCAGTTCCGCCTTTTCCTTCTCGGCAATCGGCCGGGAAGCGTTCCACAAATCACATTGGCGAAGCACAAACTTCTTGTAGCCCCCACCCGTCCCGCTGCGGCCGACACTGACTTTTTGATTGGGGTGGAGCTTCTCGAATTCGTTGGCCATCGCCTGGGAAATCAGGAAGACCGTACTGGAGCCTTCAACGTTGACTGTGGCTGGGGCTTCGACCTTGTTGGAAGTCGCCGGCCCACTCTTGTCGGTGTTGGTGGGTGCTTTCGAAACACAGCCACAAGCGGTGGCAGCGACGATCCCCACAGCCAAGGTGAGAATATGAATCAGATTGCTCTGACCACAACGTGCATTGACAGTCCGCTTGCCGAATTCCATTCCAGTCTCTCCCAAAGATCGAATCGCGCGCTGCGGAAGCTCGACACGGCTTTTCCGCTGTCATCTGCGGCAGCAGCTTAGACGGCGCGCCGCAAGTTTTCGATGAACACTCTGTTAAGAATCGGTGAAGACCGGTGAGCGCGAGAGACACGGGATTGGTGAAGCAGCGGGCGGAACACGGGTGCATCACAGGAATCCCGCAGCAAGGGGTCAGCAGGAAGGGGTCAGGCACCGGACAACTGTTGTTCTGCATCCGCGGAACACATTCCCTCAGTACCGCTGCACAAATCCGCCCGGCAGGCGTCGGATGATCCGCTTCATTTCCAGGATCGTCAGCGTCGACAGGACTCGCGACGATTCGATTCCCGCCGTGCGCATCACCTCGTCGACCGGCACCGGCTCGTTGGTGACCAGGTTCAGGATCATGCGCTGCTGCTCCGACAATTGCAGTTCCGCCGGTCGATGCACGCTTTCGGTGGCCGTGCGCTGGACGGGGGCGACGAGTGGTCCCAGCGCGCTCAACACGTCGTCGACATCGCGGATCAGCGTCGCGCCGTCGCGGATCAGGTCGAGGCAACCGAAGCTCGCTTCACTGTCGACGCGGCCGGGGATGGCGAACACCTCGCGGTTCTGCTCCATCGCATGCCGCGCGGTGTGCAACGCTCCACTGTTGCGGCCCGCCTCCACGAGAATGACACCCATCGAAATGCCGCTGATGATCCGGTTCCGCTGCGGAAACAAGCCGGCTTTCGGTTGTTGGTCCATCGGCGATTCCGTCAGCAAACATCCCTGCTGACGGATCGAGTTGGCGAGTTCGACATGTTCCGGCGGGTAGATGTTGCTGAGGCCCGTTGCACAGACTGCCACCGTGCGGCCGCCCGCTTCGAGGGCTCCCTGATGGGCCTCGGCATCGATCCCCCGCGCCAGTCCGCTGACGATGGTCACTCCGGCGCGGGCCAGGCTGGCGGCCAAGCGGCGGGCCTGCTGTCGTCCATACGCGGTGCAGTGCCTTGATCCCACGATGCCGATCGCCAGTTGGTCCGCGGACAGCAACGTTCCCTGGCAGTACAGAACCGTGGGGGGATCGGGAATGCGACCGAGCGCGGCGGGATAGCCGTCGCGCCCGCGCACCAGCAATGTCACCCCCGCAGCCCGAGCCCGCGCGAGTTCCTCGCGCGCCGCCTGTTCCGTGCCATGCGTGATCACCGACATCGCCAGCTTCGGTCCGACGTTCGGCACCTCCTGCAACTGGGCCATGCTCGCATCAAGAATGCCGGCCGGAGTTTCAAACCGCTCCAGCAGGATCTGAAACGTCCGCGGACCGATCCCCGGAACCAGATTCAGCCGCAATACGTCGATCAATTCCTGCTCGGGATCATCGGCGGACGGTTCGGCGTCGTTGGGAATCAATCGTTTGGACATGATGGCAGATGGCACCTGTTGAGTTTGTCACGCTGCGTGCTTGTGAGTCTTTGTGGCGTGGGTTTCAACCCACGCGAGATGTCGTACCGCGTCGGCTAAAGCCAACGCTACCTCTTGTTACGCACTTCCATTGAACACGAACGATTCACACGCCCTCCGTGCGACGGACGAATGATACTGTCACACAGAGCCGGAAATGAGTTCCTGAATCAACCCGCTGGCGGCTTCGATGACGTGTTCCAGACAGCCCTTCTCCAAGATCGCGGCCTCCTCCTGGTACAGCCCCTTTCCATACGAGCCCGCGTCCGGCAGATACCACACATTGGAACCGTTGGCGATCGTGCCGATGATCAGCGTCACCTGGGGGAACCGTTCGCGCAGCGTGCGTTGCAGGACGTTGTAGTGCTCGCCGTCAAACGCGAGCCAGACGGCGTCGCCCATGCGCCAGCCGATGATCGGGTAGGGATAAGTCTCACCCGTCGGCAACGATGCCACGCGGGTCAGCCGCCGGGTCGCCCGTTCGATCATCGCCCGCGCGTCACGCGCCGCGGCATCCTGTCCCGACGTGCGCGCCTGCTCCTCA
>JANMLE010000269.1:0-4229 GCA_031372385.1 Planctomycetota bacterium
AGACTCTTTTCGAGACGCACCTTCTGCTTGGGAGTGGGCGGTGCCGTGGTCGCGGCGGCGGAGTTCGACGGGGCGGCGGTGGTGATGGTCTCGATAATGGGAGTGGTCTCCGTTCAGTCTTCAAAAAAATCGGGGTCTACAGAAAGCCCTGGTTGGGTACGGTGTAGACGGGTCATACCGGCGGCAGGTTCGCCCGCGCGGTGCGAAGTCGCCGGAGAAGTGGCAGAAACCAACGGGCTCGGTGGCTCGATTCCCCTGCGGCATCCACGTCTCTTGCTCGTCAAATCCAGCATGTTCCAGGGGATCGGCAGATCCACGGAGTGTACTGAACGACCAAGCCGGCAAACATGACGGGCCGCATCGTCCCGAACTCGACCCGAATGTTCAAGCTCGGGGAGAAATCAGCAGTGCCGCGGCGCGCGAGTTCGATGACGTCCCGCGCGGGGAGGGCCATCAGTTCCTGGTGCAGACTCCCGATCCATGAGGATATCCGGCAACACGCCATCCCTGTCCGAGGGATTCGAGATCGTGGCGGACATCGCCGGAGTGGGCCGGTGCCTGGACCGCGTTGAAGGCGACACGATCAAACGGAGACAAGACCTTGCGCATGGCTCGCAGTTCGTCGTCGGGACGGTCACTCTGCCGCGCACCGAACTCCGGTTCTGCGACCGTGAGCGCCGAGACCGCCAGCCCGGATTATTCATGGCCCGTAGCTGAGTTCGCAAGAACTCAGTTCGTGCTGGTGAGTTGGGCTCAGTCCTTGCGAACTCAGCTACGGGCAGGCTGTGACGGTTCCACGAGGAGCCATGAATAATCCGGGCCAGGGTGTCTCCTTCCGCCTGAGCCTGGCGGCAGCGATCCACCAGCTTCTGCGCCCGTTCACGGCTCGCTGGATGGCGGTTGGACGACTTGAGCCCACGGATCATGAAGATCAGCGTGTCGGCATCGAGCCGATAGATCATGGCTTCCAATCCCGTTGCTCGACCGGAGGTTGTACGCGGCCTTCGCGGAAGAACCCGTCAGACAATTCTTCGACCCCCTCGTAGCAGACTTCCCACGGATCGCGCGGGATGACCAAAAAACCTTCGGGGGTCCGTCGGAGGTACACCTCATCGGCATCCACCCGAAACTCGTCAGGCAGCCGAATCGCCCGATCGGAACCGCTCTGAAAAACCTTCGCGACGTTCATCCCGTGTCTCCCGAAAATGCGTCAGGGAACCATCACGCATCAGCAGACTCTGGAATCCCTGATGACACACCACTTAGCACTTGAAGACCTATCACTTCGACGAAGTGCCCGGCGTCTCGACAGTAGGCTGGCGGCTCGCCGCATGGGCCTGCGGAGCCGGTTTCGCCGAGCGAGCCGGTTTCGCCGAGCGAGCCGGGAGTTTCTGTTCGATCGCCCGATACTCCGCCGACCGAGACTTGGCCTGCCACTCGGCGAACGTCAACGTACGCAAGTACTGCGACGCATCGAGCGTTGTGCCACTGCGGACTTCCAACTCGAAACTTCGCTCCGTCGGAGTCAACGCCGTCAACGTCCGCCTTCGGCCCCCGCCAACGAGGCCAGTCCCGGCTCGGCTTGTTGGCGAATGCGGTCATCACAAAGCAAACGATCCCCACAGCAGCGAAGACGATTCGTGTCATCAGGACTCCGCGATTCTTTGAGACAAGCCGACAACGAGTTGAAGAACCGCACGGAATGCCGTCTTTTCACGGCCTCATCCTCGGTCCCTCTCTTCTACGGATGAATGGCCAATGAATCAAAGGAGACCGGTCGGAAGGGTCAAATTCTTGCGAAGCACCTTGCGGCCCAAGTTTTCTACCGTCACTGTTGATGTTGGGCGGTTCGGATGGATTCCGTATATTGGCTCCGGCCCAACGATGGCAGATTTTCAGACCACACCCAAAATGACCCAACTCCATGCCAAAGCAGAGCAAACCTTCGATTCCGGTACTGAGCTTATTCAGCGGTGCCGGAGGGCTTGACTATGGCTTCGGGCAGGCCGGATTCGAGACTGTCTTGGCAATCGACCGCGACCGGGCGGCGACTGCCACATTCAATGCGAATTTCGGAGGAGCCGTTGCTCGGAATGAAGACCTTTCGGCCGTGTCTCCGGCAACTGTGGTCAAGTGGCTGAAAGACCAAAAGGTTGAACCGCGAGGAATCATCGGCGGGCCTCCCTGCCAAGGCTTTTCTATCGGCAACATCACGGCCAGAGCTGACGATCCCCGGAATCAATTACCATTCCGTTACTGTGACATCCTTGAAACGCTCAATCGCAAGTTCGACATCGAGTTTTTCGTATTCGAGAACGTCCTGGGGCTTCGCTCACCCAAACACCGTGCGCGGCTTGCTGAGATTGTTTCCAGATTCGAGCAGTCGGGTTTTCGAGTCGCACAAGGTGAGGTCAACGCGGTTCGTTTCGGCGTCGCTCAAAATCGCCGCAGATTGTTTCTTGTAGGCATCAATCAGACGTTGCATCCCGACGTCGAATTTCCGTGGCCGGCTGGAACCGATGAAGTCAAAACGGTCCGAGAGGTGATTTCCAACTTACCTGATCCTGTCTTTCGGAGACACGGCCTTGTCGCGGATGAAATTGACTACCACCCGAATCACTGGACCAGTCCGCCCTGTTCCAGCAAGTTTGCAACACAAGATTTCGGCGATGGTCGATCGTTCCGAAAGCTCGACTGGGACGCGCCGAGTTGGACCGTCGCCTACGGAAACCGCGAGATTCACATTCATCCAAACGGCAAGCGGCGACTGTCCGTCTTCGAAGCTATGCTGCTTCAAAGTTTTCCAAAGAAGTTTGTAATCAAGGGCAACTTTTCCGAACAAGTACAACAAGTCTCAAATGCGGTCCCCCCCCAAGTAGCGAAAGCGATTGCAAAAGCAATCCATAAGACTCTGCTGTAACCGGCGGCGCGATCACGCCGATTCAGAGGTTCTGCTGGCTCAGAGGTTTCAATGGAAAAACAAGCGGCTGATTACGTCAAAGAGGTACGCAATGCGGCTCGCACAGGCGTTGCCGTCCCAATACCACTTGAGACCGACGATCGAGTGCTTGCACGCATAACAGACGGCATTTATCGGCAACCGGCGTCTGCCATTCGCGAATTGATCGCGAACGCCTACGACGCGGACGCCACTGAGGTTGTCGTCATGACTGACGCACCTCGGTATTCCGAGATCCTCGTGCGCGACAACGGGAACGGCATGACAGCCGAAGTTCTCGTCAACCTGATACAGCACATTGGCGGTAGCGCGAAACGAACTCACGTGGGTCAGGAAAACGGCGTCACTGACCCCAACGATCCACGTCTTAGCCCTGGGGGCCGCAGGCTTATTGGCAAGATCGGCATCGGGCTGTTCTCTGTCTCACAACTCACCCGCCAGTTCACAATCATCACCAAGCCAAAGAAAGAGAAATATCGATACACCGCAGTCGTAACGCTGCATCACTACACCGACGAGACTTTGGGAGATGCCACCAACGAAACGAAGTTCAATACCGGCCAAACGCTCATAACGACCGAAGAAGTCGGCGGGGACGAGTCCCACGGCACCACAATTCTGCTGGGTAGCCTGATTCCACGTGCGCGAAAGGTTTTGCAGAGCCGCGAAATGTGGTCTGCCCTTCGCAACAAAGATCCACAGACCGTGGGCGTGGTGCGGCGAGTTGAGCCAGCTATCCACACCGGCCTTGTCAGTGAAGGAGATGGGGATTTCGAGGTAATGCCCCAAGTTCCCTGGACTCCAAAGATTTCCGCTCAAAAGCGAATGGCGCTGCTTTCATCGCGACTGATCGAAGCGGCCAACAAGAACGACCTGTATGCCCAGGTTGACAACGCCTTTGATTATTACTTCCGAATGGTGTGGTCACTCGGACTTGCGTTGCCCCTTCCCTATATCGGCGAGCATCCCTTTGATCTTCCTGACGGCACGAACACCCGATGTTTTCTGCTTTCAAACAAGAGCCGTTCGGCTCCAGGTGCTGCGGGCGAGAACCAAGCAACAGATCTGGAAACGGACGCTGAGAAAAGTGTAGGAAAGGCGTCTGGGCTGCAAGCTCCAAGGGAAGGTAGACGTCGCCGACAGAACATCGGCTTGTTGGCGGTTGGCGATTCGAGTTTAGGCGGCGAGGCCGCTGAGGAGGCCGGAGAATTCGCTGAGACACGTTTTATCGCGGTCTGACGCTCGTGATGAGGCCATTTGCTCGGCACAA
>JANMLE010000336.1:0-5322 GCA_031372385.1 Planctomycetota bacterium
GCCGAATTCGCAAGAATTCGGATCGTCTGACTGATCGTCCGAATTCTTGCGAATTCGGCTACAGGCTGGGATTCTCGGCATTTCACACCTCGGAAGCCCTGCCCCTAAGGGCCGGACCACGGGCAAAAATGATCCCGCGCAGACCGCGACGATCGCAGCGGTCGGTCAAGACGTAAGACGCATTGTGGAGAGGCCCAGCGGACTCCAGCGAGCCGAGAAGACCGTGGTCGTCGTTGCCTCGGACATCCGCGTGCGTTCCCTTCAGTCAGGACTCTTGCGACCGCGACGTTCTCTGGCAGCCATGAGAGAAAGGACAGCGGAGATGAATCTCCGCACTCCAAATTGCCGGGGTGCGGTCGTACACTCTGCGGCCTTGAAGGACCGCTGTGACGGAGCCGGTTTGGTGTGCCGTGAAGGGATGGGGCATGAATCCGGGACGAAGGGATCGGACGGGTCGAGTCCGGTTGGTGTTGTTGTTTGTGCGAGCGGCGGTCGCAGTCTCGGCGGCGCGGACGCTGCGTGCGGCGGATGCGCCCGCACCGGTGTTTGACAAGGTGGGGCGCGCTTTCATCGAGAAGCATTGCCTGGCATGTCACAGCGGGAAGGCCCCGAAGGCGGAGCTGTCACTGGAGCCGTTCCGTGACTCCGCGTCGGTCGTGAAACAGCGGAAGGTGTGGGACAACGCGATCCTGATGATCGCCACCGGTGAGATGCCGCCCAAGGCCCGGCCGCGTCCGACGGTGGCCGGGGCGGAAGCGTTCACCAACTTGGTGAAGGCGGTCTTCGATCATGCCGACACGCATGCCAAGGCCGAATCCGGGGCGCGTCACCATGCGGCGGCTGAACCGCGTGGAATACTGCAACACGATCCGCGATCTGGTGGGGGTGAACTTCGACCCGACCGAAGACTTTCCATCGGACGACATCGGCCACGGCTTCGACAACATCGGCGACGTGCTGGAGTATTACGGCCACCCGACGGTCGATCGAATCGTGAAAGCGCTGTCGGTCGGCGACGACAAGTTGTCGGTGCTCGTCACGGAGATTGTCATGAGCGACGCGTTCCGGCAACGTCCCGGGTAGACGGAGTGATGTGCTGAGGTAAGTTGGAAGAAGAAAGAGATGCATGCCGGAACAACAAGGCTGGACTTCACAGCAGCGATTGGCCGAGTTGTACCGTCGGCTGCGAGCCGCCCCACGAATGGCGTCGTAGGCCGAGACGTTTCGAGTGCTTTGTGAGACGTTGGATCAAGTGGAAAGTGAACTGAGCGGTGTCCCCAAACAGTCACTGCCGCCATTGGCAACTCTGTCGGACGGTAGAATCGACTACCCTTTGGAAGATCACATTCAGCGGCGCGGCGATGGAAGCATCTTCGCCACAACTCGTGGGCATCAAATTGCGGTTCAAGCAGACGGAACGATTTGCATTGTGAATCGATTCGATCACTCCGTGGAGTTTCGGTCATGACCCCGCAACCTGCCCAACAAATGCGGCTGTTGGCGACGACGCTGGAAGCCGAGTGCAACGACGTAACGACCGACGTGGTGAAAGTCGATTCCGGCGGCGCGATGTTGGATGTGCGCCGCGCGGACGGTCGTTTGTTCACAATGGCCTACGGTCCGTCCGTCGGATTCGGCGTCGATGAAGTGCATGAGGACGAGGGTTGGCAAACGCATTACAGCTTCACGAGTGACTGCTTTGAGTCGGCGGCAGCACACCTGCGGGAGCTTGTTGTGACGGACAACTCCGCAGCCGATCCGACGGTCGATTTGTGCCTGGTCGTGATCTACGCCCGCGACATCGCCGCTTCGAGATCGTTTTACGATCAACTTGGTTTGCGATTTCAAGAGGAGCAGCATGGGACCGGCCCGCGCCACTTTGCGGCCACATTGGCCAGCACAGTGCTGGAGATTTATCCCCGTCAAGACGGGCAGGAACCCGGCCGTGTGCGGCTTGGTTTCAATGTGCGGTCCGTTGATCGACTCGTTGACAGGCTGCGATCGAGTGGCACTCGGATCCTCTCCACCCCGAAGGCATCGTCATGGGGACGTCGTGCCGTCGTGGAAGATCCGGATGGGAATCGTGTCGAACTCATGGAGCCACTCCCGCGATCAATCGAAGCCGGAGTTGCCGCGGCCGCGGGCGCTTGAACGACGACGACGCTGGTGCTGATCAACGACGGCCAGCACGCCTGGTTCGGCGACGTCAAAGTCTGGCAGGCCGAACCGGACGAGAACTGGGCGGCGCGACGAACGGAACTCAAGGCAACAGGCGCGAAGTGAACATCCCCGACTCTTCCAACCGACCATTGGGGCTGATCGGCATCGGCCTGATGGGAACCGCCATCGCCGAGCGTCTGCTGTGTGCGGGCGCGCACGTGATCGGGTGGGACGTCTCTCCCGAGCGGCGTGATGCCCTGACTGCGGCCGGTGGAACATCCGCGACGGACGCGATCGAAGTCCTGTCGACCTGCGACCGCGTGCTGCTCAGCCTGCCGTCCCACGAGACCGTTCAAGACGTGCTTGAGTCTGCGGACGGCGTCCTGCGACACGGCCAGATCGTGATCGACACTTCGACGGGTGATCCCGACGCGGCGGTTTCTCAGGCCGCTCGCTTGGCACCGCGCGGGATTGAGTACTTGGACGCGACGGTCTCGGGGAGCAGCCAACAGTTGCGCGAGGGAACTGCGGTCTTCCTGGTCGGCGGGACCGACTCGGCCTACGACGCCTGCCGTGACGTGTTCGGGTGGTTGACGTCCAAGTCGCATCACACGGGTCCAGCCGGCAGTGGTGCCCGGATGAAGCTGGTCACGAACCTGGTCCTGGGTCTGAACCGCGCCGCGCTGGCCGAAGGTCTGTGGTTTGCCCGGTCGCTGGGGCTGGACCTGGAACAGTCGCTGTTCCTGCTGCGGGAGAGCATGTCCTATTCGCGGATCATGGACACCAAGGGTGAGAAGATGCTGTGCGGGGACTATGCACCGCAGGCCAAACTGTCACAGCATCTGAAGGACGTGCGTCTGATGCGGGTGGCCGCCGGGCGGGCTAACACCACACTGCCCCTGACGGAGACGCATCAGCGGCTGCTGGAAACAGCAATGCAAATGGGCTTGGGCGAGTTGGACAACAGCGCCATTCTGCGGGCCTTCGCGGACCAAGCCTCGCGCCGCCAAGAATGACGATTCCACATTTAGCCCCATCGGCGTGGGAGCGGAAGCGGGTGAACCGTTGATCGCACGCACGCCGTTGGCATAGCGGCTAAACGCCTCGAATCAGACCGCGGGGTATGGGGCCGAGGCGTTGAACGGTGGCGTCCCCTCGGCGCGATCATCGAGAGTTCAGTGGCACAATTGCATCTGTCGGCCGCGGCTGCCGATGGAATCCAGCGCCTGGGCTGCGGTCGGGAACACGACGGCTCCCGCGGGAACCCAACGGAGTTCTCCGTGACGTTCGGCCCGCAGGCGTTCGTGACGGTAGCTGCTCCCGCCGATCACCGGAACGTTCATCTTGGCGACCTGGTCGAATTCACTGAACCGGTACGCGACCGCCTGGAACAAACCTGATTGGTCCGCGACGGGCGATTCGGAATCCCGAATCTCGACCAGCTCGAAGCCAAGCTCGCGTTCTTCGTCCGTCAAATCCGTCGAGTAGAGAGCCCATGTTTCCAGCACGACTGCATCCTTTCTCACAGTTCCCGCCACGATTTGCCGGTGGATTCCACCGTGACATCGCAAAAGCACTTGGCGCGCCGGCCCTCCTGAAAAGTCCGTGTGGTTCGTGAGGTCCAAAACCACCGCGAGAAATGAAAGCGGGGATGAATCTCCGCAGTCCAAAGGCGGACCGATCCCCGTCGGTGATTCGCCAGCCTGCTCCAATCTTGGCGTTCGGGTTTCCACAGGACTGCGAAAGGCTGGTGAGCAACACCAGTCACCGATCGGGGCCGCAACGCGGTGGATGCCGGGTGATCTCATCTGGACAGGCTGCGCGTCGTCCCCCACACTGTCGGGGAAGAGGCGACCGGCTTCCGGCCGCGTTGTCAGCGAGACGCCACCCCTTGATGGGAATCCGTCATGAAATGTCCCTTTCCCGGCATGGACCCGTATTTGGAAGACCCCGCCTACTGGCAGGACTTTCACCAGAGCTTCAACACCTACTGGCGGGATGCCATCGCACAGGCATTGCCCGACAACTACGAAGTCCGCATCGATGAGCGAGTCAATCTGGTCGAGATTCCGAGCGAGTCGATCAAGCTGATCCGCCCGGATTTGGCGATCTCACAGGGTTATCCGCTGTCGAATGTCGCGCTCGAAACGTCCGGAGTCGCCACGCTCGAACCGGTCAGTATTCCACTCGATTACCCCGTCGAAGAGGTCGAGTCCTATTTGAAGATCCTGCATCGTCCCGACCGAACGCTCGTGACGGTGCTCGAACTGCTGTCGCCGACCAACAAGTTCGATACCGGTCGGTGGGACTACCTCGCCAAGCGCTCGGCCATCCTGCGGCAGCAGGTGCATCTCGTCGAGTTGGATCTGTTGCGGGCGGGACACCGCCTGCCGGTGAAGCGGCCCCTTCCGCCGGGCGATCATTTCGCCTTCGTTTCACGCTGGGAGCGGCGTCCCAATAGCGATGTCTATGCCTGGTCGATGCGATCGCCGCTGCCCACAATTCGCATCCCGCTCAAGTTGTCCGACCCCGATCTCATGTTCAACATCGCGACCGTGTTCGACGAGGCCTACACGCGCGGACGATATCACCGTTCGCTGCCGTATGCGCAGCCGCCGTGTGTCCCGGTTAACACCGCTGAAAGCGCGTGGATTGAGTCCCGTCTCGCGGCCACTTTCCAATGAGGCGAGCGCCCGTTCCGATTTGCCAGGCGCTCGTCATCCTTCGGCGGTTGTTGTGAGGTGCGATCAATCGCCGGTGCGACGCAGTGGGTCTTCGCTCCCCGGCCGGCCTTGTTCAAAGCGTCTCGATGTCGCGTTCGACTATCAGCAAATCAAGCTGGCCGAAGTCTTTCATGAGTTTCTCTTTGAATGACCGGAAGAACCTGCGGGCCTTGGCTGTGTGGGGCGTGATCACGCGATAGATCACGATCTCGTCGTGATAGGTCACTCCGGCAGTTTGCCACAGCCCCTCGTTGGATTGCGGAAAGAAAGTCACGCCGCCGAATTGTGACAGCAATTCGTTTTGGACCGAGCGAAACATCCGTGCGGCAAAGGGCTGGCCGTCGTTGTCCATCAAGGGCAGGTACAGGTCATATTCTTTCACAAGCGACCGCTCCTTCGAGAACGGGGACGTTTGATTCACGGCTCAATTCGACGAAAC
>JANMLE010000410.1:0-1813 GCA_031372385.1 Planctomycetota bacterium
CGTCAGGAGTTCATCGTCAACCGGCAGCGTGGCAATCGGTCCGCGCGTCGCATCGGCGATCAACTCAAAACGACACTGACCCCGATCTCGCGCCAGTTGGAAAAAACTTTCCGGCGATTCCATGAAAACCAGCTTCACGTATTGATACGGTTGCCAATCAATCGAAGCCGGATCGATGTGCAGATCCATCCGCAGGATCAAATCCTCGCCCCGCACCGGTTGGAAGTTGAGCCACAACTGCGGCGAACGCCCCGTGCCGTCGAGCGTCAGCACGTCCCCCGTCACAGACACGTCAGCCCGCCGACAACACCGTCGCCGGCGACGGTGTTACTGACGATCGGCAGCAGGTCCACCGTTCGCTCTTCGAGGATGGGTGCCGTCGGTTGTTCGGGCCGAGGTGGAGCTGCGTGTTCGTTCGGCTTGGCCACTCCCCGCGTTGTCGTCCCCGTCGTTCCGTGAGACGGACCGGCCGTGTCAATCGGACCGAACAGTCCGGGCATTGACAGGACCGCGATCGCGGCACAGGAGACCACGATGGACGAGATCGCGATGAACCGGACACCGCGGCCCGCGCGCGGCTTCGCGGGCGACGACTCGAACGTCGTGGATCCCGACTTGAAGACGGTGGCCTCGTTGCTCGCCGGCCCCGACGTGGCAACGAAGGACTCACCCCGGGCGCGCCCTTCGCCATCGAGGTTGATGTCGAGGTGCGTCTGCCGATTCTCTTCGAGAGCCGTGCCGGCCACGAAATCAACGGTCGGACCGCTCGACGCGGCATCGCCCGCCGCCTGCGTCGGCCCCACTCGCAACGAATGGTTCGTTCCCGTCATGTGGATTGTGGAGGCCAGGGCTGTCGCCGATCGCTCGAACGACGGACGAGACACTCCCCAACGCGCCAGCAGGTCGCGCAGCGCCGTCTCGACTTCGGCCATCGTTTGGAATCGATCCTTCGGATTCTTGGCGAGCATTCTCGCAACGATGACGATCAATTCGTCGGGCACATCGTCGCGCAGCGACTTCAAGTTCGGCAGTGGCGTCTCACGGTGGGCGAGCAGCCGTTTCATGACAGTTTCCGCCGGGAACGGGATGCGATTGGCGAGCAGCGCGAACAGCGAACAGCCGAGACTGTAGATGTCGCTGCGCGCGTCGGCGTGCCGCGTGTCCTCGGCCTGCTCGGGAGACATGTAGTCCACCGACCCCATGACCGAGCCGCTGGTTGTCAGTCCCTCGGCCGTCTTGCCGATCGCATCGTCTAACCGCGCCAGACCCAGATCCAGAATCTTGACGACCCCTCCATCGCTGAGCAGCAGGTTGGCCGGCTTGATGTCGCGATGGACGACGCCATTCCGATGAGCGAACTCCAATCCGCAGGCGGCCTGTGCGATGTAATCCACCGCGTCGGCGAGCGGCAGGCGAATCTGATTCCGCACGACGCTCGACAGGTCTCGCCCCGCCACGAACTCCATCACCAGAAAATGCGTTCCGCGATGCTCGTCCGCGTCGTGAGCCGTGACGATGTTGGGGTGACTCAGCTTCGCCACGGCCTTCACCTCGCGATGAAACCGCTCGACCAACGTCTGCGTCTTGACCGCCTCGGGCGAAAGCACCTTCAGCGCGACCACCCGATCCATGCGCCGGTGCATCGCCTTGTAGACCAGCCCCATCCCCCCCTGCCCCAGCATCTCGATCAGCGTGTAGTTTCCAAGCACCAGCGGCTGTGAAGAGCCGGCCAGCAACTCGGCCGCTTGAAACTGGTTGAGCCGCTCGTGACGGAGCAACTTCTGCAACAGGTCGTCACCGTCGAGCGGCTGTT
>JANMLE010000419.1:0-3918 GCA_031372385.1 Planctomycetota bacterium
AACAGCCGCGGTTCGACCAGGTAATACGGTTCAATCGGATCGACGCCCACCACGAGGTTGAATGGCTGGTTCAGAAACCGATAAGCCTGTGTGACCTGGATGCCACCGACGTCGGGCTTCAGTTCGCCCGCGTTGATCCGCAGGATGTTCGTGTCCTTGTGTTGGACCGTCGACAGTCGCAGTCCCTCGTTGGGGGCCAGTCCGACTTCACCGCTTTGCTTGCGGGCCGATTCCACGACAAACCCCGCCAGCGACAGCCGCCCCTTCTCAGTCCGCGGCAACCGGACGGTCCAGCGCAGCCGGATCGGTCCCACCGAGGGCTTTGTCAGCGAGACGATGACCCGGTTGGGTTTGGCCGGGTCAAGGCGATGGTCGCGGTATCCCTCGCCGCGAAACTCACGCGGGGAAAGGTCGTCTTCGATCTTCAGGATCTCGGCACCGGCGGGCAACTGGACGGCGAACGATTCAAACTTCCCCTGCAGTGATTGCAGCCGCTGGTGAACGTCCAGCAGCGCGGTGTCCGAATCGACCTGCGCCAGAATCGTGGTGTTGGCCTCCAGCGCCGCCTCGGACTGCATCGCTTCGGGATTCGGTTGCCACGACAGATCCACGCGGCTCCCCAAGCCAATCACGTCGATCACGGACTTGTCCGCACCCAGCGCGGTGACTTCGAGCGGGATGTCATCGGCCGTCTTCTCCGACGCCTTCGCCGTGATCGAACCGTGTGGCACCACCAGTTTCAGTTTGGCCACGGGGGATGGCGGCAGCGTCAGTTGCAACTTGCGCGTCGGCAACTGACGCCGCACCGGAACGCTCAGAGTCAACTCCATCGTGTGCGGGTTGGGACCGCGAAACCAATAGGCGATCCCCTGATCGCGATCCTTCCGCTCCTCATAGACCGCCTCGCCGCCCCCGGTGTATCGCGCGTCGACGAGAGTGGCCTCGTTGAACTGCAACGGGAGCTTGACGAAGTCCGACGTCTGACGCAGTTGAACCACCAGCTTGGCCTTCAGGGTCACGCGGTCGTCGCTCGCGTCGCCGGTGAGTTCGATTGACGAGACCGACGCGGCCGGAACCACCTCGCGGTCCGCACGGCGCGGCGGGTTCAGGGCTTCCAGCAGATCCTCGAGCGTGAGGTTCGCGGGGACGGGAACCGGCTCGCCCTGCTTGTTCAACACGAAGCGGATTCCGGTCAGCAGCGATTCCAGCGGCGGGCGTTTTTCCGCATCCGAGGTCGGCGTGGTCGGCGGCTTCGCGGGATTGGCGGGGCTGGTGGCGTCGGCCACCGGCTCGCGCGGGGGCGGAGTCGGCGGCACGGTCGCGGGACGAACCGGTTCCTGCGCAGGAACCAGTCCCGCGGCCATCAGGCAGGCAGTCAGGAGCAGTCCGCTGCGGACGGTTCGTCGAACAGTGATCGAAGTCGTCTCCATGTTCTCACCACCGGCGCTCTGGCGCTCCCTGCAACTGGCTTCATGACGGTAGCTGGTCGTGGCCTGAAGTGTACCTGCCATGACAGGACCGCGAAAGCCGCTGCTGCCGACCCGTCGTTGACGCATGTCGCATGTGCCATTGGTCGAACAACTTTGATTTGCCCGTTTGCCGTAGCACGGACGCCTCGTCCGTGCGCCCATCGGTATCGGAGGTTCCGCACGGACGAGGCGTCCGTGCTACAGGGTCAATGAAAGTTGCTCGACCACTATGCGAGATGCCGCATCAATTCCTGGTGAATGCCAGATCCGTTCGTGGCCAGCAGGTTTGGCTCTTCCAATTGGAAGGGGCCGCCATCCACGCGTGTGACGCGGCCTCCCGCCTCCTCGACCAGCACGACACCCGCCGCCATGTCCCACGGCTTGAGGCTCGTGGACCAGAACGCGTCGAGGCGTCCGGCGGCGACATAGGCCAGGTTGAGTGCCGCGGAACCGGTGCGCTGAACCGTCTGGGCGTGGGGCAGCATTCTCAGAAACCGCTTCACGGCGATGTCGTCCGGGTGTGTGGCCACGGGCAGGCTGGCCACGACCATTGCCTGGCCGAGTTCCGTCACATCCGATTTGTGAAGCGGCCGACGATTCAGCGTCGCACCGCCGCCGCGGACCGCCAAGAACATCTCATCGCGGGTCGGATCATAGATCGCCCCGACCACCAGCCGCCCTTCAAACTCCAGTCCGATCGAGACGGCGAAGTACGGGAAGCCGTGGACATAGTTCGTCGTCCCGTCGAGCGGGTCGACGACCCACCGGTACGGCGAATCGGGACGCACTTCATTCAACCCCTCCTCGCCGTGAAACCCGTGTTGGGGATACCGCCCCTTCAGAAAATTGTGGATCACCACTTGCGCTGCGAAGTCGGCTTCCGTGACGAGGTTCGACCGGCTCTTTTCGCGAACGGTGAACTTCGATGACCACGCTCGCAGAACATGTCCGGCGCGCCGCGCGGCCTCTTCGGCCGCCTGCAAGAATTCGAGCATCCCGCCTCCTCAAGTTGAGCGTGACGACGTGCGTCGCGCCAAGAATCTTCCAAACCCCGTGCATGAGACACAGTGGCGATAGTCGCTGATCGCTCCGCGATCAGAACGTTGGATCGCGGAGCGATCCACGACAGTAATTGATTCGCCGATCCTGAGTGGATTCGGTTCCGACTCGCGCTCTGCTGAATCATCGCTCACATTGGCGGATCGTCTCCGCGATCCGGTCGGCATCCAACACGCTTTGCCCGAGCAACATCCGGTTGTTTCCAACGTTGCGATTATGAAGAAGTTCCACGCTTCCGGCCAGCGGCTCGCGACGATCGTGACAACCGCATCAATCGCGACAACCGGAGAATCCGGCACAACTGTCAAACAGTCCGTTCCTTCCGCAGAAACCGCCACGCGATCACAAACGCTGCTGTTCCCACGGGTGAATCCGCGCGAGACTCAGTGGGTTCGTGCGTGCCGATTCTTCCCGAGATGCGGTGGCACACGGACTCGAACATGGCCGCCGTTCCGTCGAAGCGAGGCGACGCAATCCAAAATGGAGACATTCGGCAACATGTCCCTTCCTTTCCGGAAACCTGTGTTATGTTTGCAACACGAGATGCGTTGATTGGCGAACGCTGTGCGACTGACACGTTTGAAACGATTCCGACAGACCATCTGATTGTCATGACAACCATTGGACGCGCGTCCCAGCCGGACCACACGGGGAACTGAAATGTTTGAATGGACAGTGCAACACATTGTGTTCATCGCCGCGGTGGGCGTCTTCACGGGCGTCGCGGCCTACATCGACACATTTTTCTGGAAGATTCCCAACAAGCTGACGGTCCCCTTCTTCCTGGCGGGATGGCTTTACCAGGGCATCTTCTGGGGACCGACGGGGTTGGTGGACGGACTGAGCGGATTCGCGCTCGGCTTTGGCACGTACTTCGTCGCGTACTTCGTCCGGGGTGCCGGTGGCGGCGACGTCAAACTCATGGGGGCGCTGAGCGTCTGGCTGGGCCTCAAGTTGACCCTCTATCTGATGATCCTCAGCACGGTCATCATCGTGATCGATGTCATCGCCATCAGCATGTACAAGGTGCTGCGGTACGGCACGAAGAAATGGAAGAAGCAGTACCTCGCCACGGGGAAGACGGACACGAAGGGCAAGCCGGTCTTCAAGACGGAAACGATGGAAGAAAGGCGGAGCCGCCGCATCCTTCCGTTTGCCATTCCCCTGGCCACCGCCGCCTGGTTGTTGATGCTGCTGAACGGAGCCGGATTCATCAAGGACGGACAACTGGGACCGCCGCGGATCGAGTCGCAAGAACAGGCTCAGGCACAGGTGGACCGATGAGAAACACCATCACAGCCGGGGTTCGTCACCAGCCACCGCGGCGATCACGACGCGGCGTGCTCACCATGGAACTGGTGCTGACACTGCCGATCCTGTTCGTGGTGCT
>JANMLE010000485.1:0-2270 GCA_031372385.1 Planctomycetota bacterium
GGATCAGGCAGGGTGTCCCGAACGTGCTGTCGACCAACAGCGGCACGCCACCCAGCGCGGCGACGATGCCCGGCAGATCGGCCACTTCCAAGAGCGGATTGGAAAGGGACTCGACGATGCACAGCTTGGTCTGCGGCGTGACGGCCTGACCGAGCGACGCGACATCGGCCACGTCGAAGTAGTTCACCTTCAGTCCGAACGAGGCGACCATGTGATTGAGGAGTTGACCGGTTCTGCCATAGAGCACTCGCGCGGCGAGCACATGATCGCCCGACTGTACCATCGCCATCAGCACGGCGGTCAGCGCCCCCATCCCCGATGCGGTGACAACGCCCGCTTCCGCCCCTTCGAGACGGGCGACGTCGCTGGCGAACGCCTCGTGGTTCGGGTTCCCATCGCGCGTGTAGATGTAGCCCTTCTCGCGCCCGCTGGTGACGGCATCCAACTGTTCGAGCGACCCGATGTCGAACGCGGTCGTCATGAACACCGGCGGCGAACTGGTCGGAGTGGTGAACGGTTCGGTCCAGCCCCCGCGCGCGGCGAGCGTGGCTTCAGACAGGTTTGATTCCGGCGGAGTGTGTGAGGTCATGGTGTGGCAGCCCGAAGAAAATGTCGGTCGCGATTTGGTGAGCCCCGTGGGACGGGAAGGGACTTTGCCGAATGCCGGCCGGTTTCGCAACACAGGCTTCTCCGCGCGGCCGTGGTTCGTCGAGTGGTGAACGGCGTCAAAAACCGTTACTTTTGCCCGCCACGACCTGAACGAGTTCTGCTCGCTTGGGACCGGCGCATCTATAACGCTCGTAGCACGGACGCCTCGTCCGTGTGTCCAAAACCCCCGGTCATCGCTCGAATGGGACGCACGGACGAGGCGTCCGTGCTACGGCTGATTTTCACCGCGGAATCCACCAATCTCGAAATGAACAACACCCGCGATTCCCTCGCCGCGCCTGCCGACGAGTCGTCACCGCCAAGCCTGGCGGAGCGGCAGTTTCGCGGAGCCGTCGACATCGTGCGTCCGTTCCTGGCGCTGTTCTTCGTCACGCTGCTCTTCTGCGGAGCGGACCAGTGGAAGAACGGTGGGAAGGCGTCGTTCGCCACGCCGCGGAGCCTGCGGACCGTGGCCGCCCAGACGGCGACGGTCGCGGTGGCGGCCTTGGGCATGACCGTGATCGTCATCGCCGGCGGAATCGACCTGTCCGTCGGCATGTCGATCGCCCTGTGCGCCACGGTGATGGCCTGGTCCCTGAAGGAGGATGTCGCCACGCGACTGTTTGGAATGCCGCCGCTGAGCGCCGTCATGAAACCGCTCACCACGGCGAGGACCGAACTGGAGTCGGTCACCAAGAAGCTCGACGCCGCGTCCGACATGCCGGAGAGCGACACGTCGGAGGAAGTCCTCCGGAAGCTGGAGGAACAGCGCGACAGGCTGACCGCCGACATCCGCGAATTGAGAAAGCCGTACGTCCCCGCGGCCGTCTGGACCTCCGTCGTCGTGGTCCTGATCACGATCGCCTGCGGGGCACTCTGCGGATTCGTGAACGGCGCGCTGGTCAGCTACCTGCGGCTGGTTCCCTTCATCGTCACGCTGGGGACCATGCAACTGTATCTGGGACTGGCGAAAACGATCGCGTCCGAAACCACCGTCCGCCCCGACACCGGCAGCCAGGTTCCGTACTGGTTTGGGGATCTGCTGAGTGTCCGACCGCAGGCGCTGTGGCTCGGCGTCCCCATCGGCATCTGGTTGACGCTGTTGCTGGCGGGTCTGTTGGCGGCCGCGCTGCATTACACGGTCTTCGGGCGCTACGTGTTTGCACTCGGATCGAACGAAGCGACCGCACGGCTGTGCGGCATCAACGTCCGCTGGAACAAGATCGCCATCTACACGCTGAGCGGCCTGTTCGTCGGCATCGCCGGCCTGTACCAGTTCTCGCGCCTGACGGTCGGCAATCCAACATCAGGGGCGGGCTTGGAACTGAAGGTGATCGCCTCGGTCGTCATCGGCGGGGGCAGCCTGAACGGCGGCCGGGGGACCGTGATGGGCACGCTGACCGGAGCGCTGATCATGTCGGTCATCACCAGCGGATGCACGGCACTCGGACTGACCAATCCGATCCAGGACATGATCCTGGGCGTCATCATCATCGTGGCCGTCACCGTGGACCAGTTCCGGCAACGGAAGGTCAGCCAGTGACAGGCGTCTGCCTCGTGGTTCAATACAGGTTGTTCTTGTAGGCCCCGTCGAGCAGCGTCTGCATCTTGGCGACGTCGTA
>JANMLE010000518.1:0-1820 GCA_031372385.1 Planctomycetota bacterium
CCCGCGGTCGAGATCGACATCAGGTGGATTCGCCCGCCGGTCAGTTCCGCCAGCGCGATGTCGCGGCTGACGAAGATCTCCTCGGCGGCGGCCGGCATCCCACGCAGTCCCAGCAGCGTCGAGTAATACCCTTCGTGCATCACGCCGCCGGCGGTCAGCGTGGGATCGTGGGGATGCACGAAAATCGGCCGGTCGAACATCCGCGCGTATTCGAGCGCCCGGCGCATGATCTCGGCGCTGGCAATGGCCGACTGCGAATCGGTGAAGGCGAGGGCTCCGCTGCGCGCCAGTTGTCCCAGATCCGCCAACTCTTGGCCGCCGTGATTGCGAGTCACCGCCCCCAGCGGATGAACACGGCAGTTTCCGGCCCGCTTGGCCTGCAACACGACGTATTCGGCCGCCGACGCATTGTCGACGACAGGCTGAGTGTCCGGCAGCGCGGCGATGGTCGTGAAGCCCCCGGCCAAAGCGGCGGCGGTGGCGGTGGCTGTCGTCTCATCCTCTTCATAACCGGGATCGCGCACACCAACATGAGTGTCAATAAAGCCCGGGCAGACAATCAGACCCCTCGCGTCGAGAATCTCATCGGCCGCAGAGTTGGAACCGACTTCGGCAATGCGACCATCGCGGATCAACACATCGGCAACTCGGTCGAACGCTTGCGCCGGATCAATCACGCGACCGCCACGAATCAGGAGGCTGCTCATTGATCGGTGCCTCCGACGCTGTCGAGGCCATTAACGTTAATTGAGAGCCGAGGTCCGAGTTTTCCGGTGGACCGGCTGCGCACGGCTTCAGCTGCGCTGCCGCCGTGACTTTGAGTCGGCTTCGTCGCCTCATGCAGCAGCGACAGACAGGCCATCCGCACGAACAGTCCGTTCGTCACCTGATCGAGGATCACGCTGCGGTCTCCGTCCGCCACATCGGGCGTCAATTCCACACCGCGGTTGATCGGGCCGGGGGCGAGGATCAACACGTCCGGCCTGGCCCGTCGCACACGGGCACCGTTCATGCCGAAGAAGTGGGCGTACTCGTAGATCGAAGGGAAGAACGCGCTTCGCTGCCGCTCGGCCTGGATTCGCAGCAGGTTGATCACATCCGTTCGTGGCACCACGTCGTCGAGACTGTGGCTGACCTCGACCCCCAATCGCTCGATCTCGGGCGGAATCAGCGTCGCCGGGCCGCAGACGATGACCTTCGCCCCGAGCGTCGTCAGGCCCCAGATGTTCGAACGGGCCACCCGGCTGTGCAGGATGTCGCCCACCAGCGCCACCGTCAGTCCGGCGATCTGTCCGCGGTGTTCCCGGATGGTGAAGATGTCGAGCAGCCCCTGCGTCGGATGTTCGTGAGTCCCATCTCCCGCATTGATGATCCCCGCCCGCAGATGCTTCGCCAGATGATGCGGTGCCCCCGACGTGCTGTGCCGCACGACCATCTGCGTCACACCCATCGCCTCGATGTTGCGGGCGGTATCGATGAACGTTTCCCCCTTGGAGAGGCTGCTGCCCGAGGCGGTGAAGTCGACGGTGTCCGCCGACAACCGCTTCGCCGCCAGGCTGAAACTCGTCCGGGTGCGGGTCGACGGCTCGAAGAACAGGTTGCCGATCGTGACCCCCTTCAGGAGATCCAGCTTCGTCTCACCGGCCACATGCAACCGCTTGAATTCCGCCGCGCGGTCCAGAATCAGATTCAACTCCGCGGCGGAAAGGCCCTGCAATCCCAGCAAATGCGGACGATTCCAAACGGCGGGAAGGGACGGTGACGGTGGAGCGGCAGTTGGCATGCGACGGATGCTATCAACGCCGCGCGGCATTCGTCAA
>JANMLE010000532.1:0-2040 GCA_031372385.1 Planctomycetota bacterium
TGGCATCCGACACCTTCGCCGTTGGCTCAGGGTTAAACGACCCGAATCGCTCACGATCCGCCGCGTGAGGATTGAAAGCTTCCGAAACGCAGCGGACCACGGTCACGAGGAAGTGACCGTGGTCCCGCGTCGAGGTCACGATTGCAACGGCGCTGGAGGCACCGACGCCCATTGAAGAGTCTGTTCGTCAGTAGTCGTTGACCACTTCGCCCCCGGCACGGGTCGCGAGTGCTTCCAGTGTTTTGGCGTCGATGTTCTGCGAGACGAATCGTACCGCACCGTCCGACATGAGAACGTGCAGACCGCCCGTGTGCGGGCTGCCGATTCCGTCGTCACCGTTGATGTAGGGTTTGGACGTCAACGCGCGGATTGTTGACGGACCGCCCTGAGCCCACGGACCGCGGGTCTTGGCCACCACGTCACTGACCATGACGGTGTTGCTCGTCCCGTCCGTGATGTCTGCCATGCGCGTCGTGCGATCGTATCCGAAGATCCCCTTCTTGTCGGCTTTGCATTTCTCCGTCGGCGCGTCTTTGCCAACGCCCGCCCAGCCGGCGTAGTCGGTGGTGGCAGGCTCTCCAAATACGAACCCGGTCGTGTTGGACGGGTTCTGGAAGATGGGGATCGCCATCTTGATCGCGTCTTGCAAATCGTCGTTGTCCCATTCGGCGGACTCCCGCAGATCGACCTTCATCTGGTTGTAGAGCGGAGCCTGATCCATAAACGGGAGCAGCGGGACCAACCAGCTTTGCCTTTGCTCGGGCTTCAATTTCTTGCTGGGAATGGTCCCCTGCGGGAAGTTGCCGAACGTGTCGTGGAAGTTGTGCATCGCCAGGCCAATTTGCTTGAGGTTGTTCTTCGATTGCGTCCGTCGGGCCGCCTCGCGCGCCTGTTGCACGGCTGGCAGCAGCAGCGCGACCAGCACCGCCACGACCGCCACCGAACTCCCGTCGGCCCCGCCCACCAAGGGAATCGCCGGTGCCGAACTGCGGGTGGTCAGGTGAATCCCCGCTTCATCGACCACGCACCAGGAGACGTTGGGAAACAGCGGCCTCACGACCAGTTCGGCGGGGGGCAGATCGATCGCCCCGGTCTTCAGTTCGATCGGTGGAATCGCGCCAAACCGGCTGGCTTGAGTGACCCCGGCCTGGGCAAATCCCATCAACAGCGGGGCGGCCGAAACCAAACCCCGGATCATGGGACGCGGATACGCGACCGAGATTGAGGAGAACTTCTTCGGGACCGCCGTCAACACTTCGGCGGTTTCCGCATCCGGCTTCCAGACGGGCAACTCACCCTTTAACCGCAGGGCAAAGGCCTCGACCGTCTGCGACGAGGCACCGAGGCAGAGCCATTTGTCGTCGATCAACAACGTCGGGTTGAAGGAGCCTCCAACGACTTGCAGCGTGATCAGCGTCTGCCCGTGCTTGTCCCGTGTCACCCCCGTGACCATTTCGGCCGGCACCTGGCCTTCGAGACGTTCCAGCAGTTTCTTAACCGTCGCCCGCAGCTTGGGGGCATCCTTCACCTGAACGATCAGCCCATAGTCGGCACCGAACAGACCCTGATTGGAATCGGAATAGAGGCATTGGACCGTACCGAGGGGTGCCAGAATGTCGTTGCGCAGGTCGCATCCGAGCAACTCGGGCAATTGTTCGAGCAGCATGTCGAGTTGCTCCGAGGCATCCGGTGGCCCGAGCTTGGCGACGTTGCGGACCACTTCCAAAAGCTTGTCATAGGCGTCAGCAGGCGACAGGCTTTGAGCGAAGAATCCGACATGGCTGACGGGCAACGGCGGCAGATCGTCCAACGTCATCGTCGTCGCGGGATCGGCCAGACCCAGCAGTCCCTTGCGTGCTCCCGGTGCATCGACATCGACTGTCGACCACAGGCTGCGTCCCTTGTAACCGGACTGTGCCAGCACGCTGTTGAACTTGTCCAGCCCGAGAGTTTTCAACACGTCGCTGATCGTCGGCTGTTCTGGAGACGGCAGCGGGATGTCACCGAACCGGCCGCGCAGTGCGGCGAAGTCGAGCCAGA
>JANMLE010000603.1:0-5001 GCA_031372385.1 Planctomycetota bacterium
GTGCCACTGCTTGGCCGCCTTGGGACAAGCAGTGCCACTGGAGAGTTGACTCGCCACGCGCACTGCTTCTCTGAGGACTCCGAAGCAGTGGCACGCCCCTGTTCGTTCGATCCATCAAGCAGGGCCACCCCGCCCGGAATGCCGAAGATTTCAGGAGATCCGACAAGTGCAGGAATCGGCTCGTATGCTTGCCTGCTGAAGAATCCCATTGTTCTTGCGCGGGATGCCAGGAGAAAACAAAGGGGTCAGGAGTCGTTGATTTGGGAAAGGCGAAGAAACCTCGATTCAAAGAGTCCTGACCCCTTTGATCTCCCCGGCGTGCGCACCGACCATCGGCACCCGCCCCTCAAGAGTATCCACTCCCTCGAACCCACCGAAAATCACGACCGCAGACATGGCTCGCCCACGAGGGCCGACGTAAACTCATGCGCCACAAGCGGCAGTGCCATTCAGTCCTTACCCCTTTGACCCTTCCACCTTCACTGCAAAAGTTCTGGCTCGATTGGTTGAGCGATGACCCCGCATACTGTTGAAATCAGACGCGCAAGCCAAGGCGAAAGATCAAACATCCTACCCTCAAATGACTCCTTCAATGAATGTTCCGTTTCGAGTCGAAGGCGGAATTTGTGAGTCAAAGCAACCGATTCTTCCTCAAGCCACGCTTCCCATCCCATAGCTTCTGCTGAACCGACTCGTTTATGCGGTACGTCTTCGCTTGCCTCGACAGTGAACGACTTCAGATTCAGAGCCTCCGCCAAAATGGCGGCAAGCTGATCTAGCGTCCCATCGAATTGAATCCCAATGACCGCCGTCGCACCGAAAACCGGCATGCATTCTAAGTGATTCATCACAGTTCGTAATCTCCCGTCATTCCGATTGACATGGCTTGAACATAATCGAAAAGCCCGCCTTGTGCGGCTTTAGCCCTTCGAATCCCAGCGTCTCGGACAACAATTTCCGAAACTCAACGTCCGCCTTCAAATTCGAGCCAAACTTCTTGTACAGAATGTCGCTTTCGATCCACACGTCAACGTCGAACTTGGACAGATCAATTGGTTGACCGAACGTCGGTTTCGTCGGGTTGCCGACAGTACCAGTCTTGAACGATCCCGTGTAACCGAATTTTAGGTCTGGGTCTAACGCTCGATATTTCGGCAACAAATGCCTTTCGGCCAGTGCGTCAAACTTGCCTTGAAGCTGGCCGAGACCGTTGTTTGGAGCGTTCCTCAATTTCTCCACGGCATCGGCGAGTTCTTGGCGGGTGCGATGTTGAGGGATGAAGCCCTCGGGGATTGCGCCGTCCTCATTTTTCCAGAACTCGACCATCACATCGTCGAACTGTTTCGAGACAGCCTTTCGGTTCTTCATCCAGGCCCGTGAGGCTTGGTAGGCATCGAAGCCGTCGATTCCGAGGTCGGTGACGAAGATGAGTTTGTCGGTGAGTTGCTGGTCCTGGGTGAAGTAATCGACTCCCTGTTCGCGGCTGCTGCGGATGTGTTCGCCCCAGTAGAGTCCCTGGAGCGCCGCGATGGCCTCGTCGGTGCCGACGGCGAGACTGTAGACGCCGATCACCTGCGTGACGCCACTGGGAGTCAGGATCGCCACGATGCCGCCGCTGATCTGCAACACGGCCGTTCCCAACCGGAGCGTGTTGCCGGTGTTTGGATGTGACGCGAAGGCTTCATACGCGGCGGTTGCCGCCGAGTCCATCGGGGTGATGCCGGTGCCGTAGTCCGTGACGAACTTGTCTGCCATTGCGGCGGTTAACGCGGCGTTGATCTCGGCGTCGGTGGCGGAACGGAGGGCACCCGGTCCGCCGGCGTTGTCACGCGCCGTGTTGATTTTGATCGTCCGGCTCTGCGGGTCGACGACGAAGGGCGCACCGGGAGGTGGCCCGGCTTGATCCGTGATGACGAAACGGCGTGCCACTGCTTGGCCGCCTTGGGACAAGCAGTGCCACTGGAGAGTTGACTCGCCACGCGCACTGCTTCTCCGAGGACTCCGAAGCAGTGGCACGCCCCTTTTCGTTCGATCCATCAAGCAGGCCACCCCGCCTGAGCGTCATCGAAACCTGCCGCCAACAAGAGCGCAACGCCATCGACTTCATCACCGCCGCAATGGAAGCCCACTCCCGCGCCAAGCCCGCCCCAAAACTCCTCGCCGGAGTATGAACGGCTACGACTGCGAATCCTTACAGCCAGGTGCTGATTTCGGTGAAGACGCTGTCTGCGTCTGCGTCGGTGATTGTGTCGCGGTTGGCAACCGTCGCGCCCGTGTTGTTGCGCAGATACCAGTCTTGGCCGCTGCCGCCGGTCAGGGTGTCCTTTGCGGCATCCTCCTTGACCGTGGTCGACGTCAACACGGTCGCGCCGTTCAGGCCCCCCGCCTGCGTGCCCAACAGATGAGCCATGCGATTGGCGTACGTGTTGGCCGAGGTCCATTCGGTGAGCAGCGCGGCCAGTGACGTGGCGTTTCCCTCAAGGGTGTACTGCGCCCCCAGCATCAGGTCTTCGCCCGTCCCGCCCGTCAGCGTGTCGGTTCCGAGACCGCCGATCAGGATGTTCTTCCCGTTCCCGCCCGTCAGTGTGTCATTGCCGGCTCCGCCTGTCAGGACATCATTGCCGTCGTTCCCGACCAGCGAGTTGTTGAGCGTATTGCCGATCAGCGTGTCGTTTCCCGAGCCGCCGGAGATGTTCTCCATCGCGGGCGCCGAAACCAGCGTCAGCTTCAGATTGATGTTGACCGTCTGCTGCGCCGCCAGTCCCAGATTCACCGCCACGTCGTTCGTGCTGCCGACGAAATACAACTCATCGGTTCCGGCACTGTCGGTGACCGTGTCCGCGCCAAGCTGCGTGGTCGTGAGGAACAAGTACCTGTCGTCCTCCGTCCCTCCGTTCAGGCTGTCGTCGCCCCCCTGCCCGTACATCGCGTCGTTCCCGGCACCACCCGAGAGAGTGTCGTTGCCGTCCCCGCCCACCAGGGCGTTGTTGAGCGTGTTCCCGGTCAGAGTGTCGTTCCCCGAGCCGCTGTAGATGTTCTCCAGCGCGGTCGCCGAGGCGAGCGTCAGCTTCAGATTGGCGTTGACCGTCTGCTGTGTCGTCAGGCCCAGGTTCACGGCCACGTTGTTTGTGCTGCCGACGAAATAGAGCCGGTCAAGCCCCGCGCTGTCGGTGACTGTGTCCGAGTCGAGCTGCGTATTGGTGATGAATGCGTAAGTGTCGTCTCCCGCGCCGCCGTTCAGGCTGTCGTTGCCCGCCCCGCCCGTCAGCGTGTCGCTCCCCGCCCCGCCCGTCAGCGTGTTGGCCAGGGTATTGCCGGTCAGCGCGTTGGAGAACGTGCCTCCCATCACGTTTTCCAGTGTCGTGGCGGACGAAAGGGTCAGCGTCAGTCCCGCGTTTACGACCTGCGCCGCAGCGGTCAACAGGTTGACCGCCACATTGCGTGTCGTCGTCGGACTGAAATCGAGGGTGTCGATTCCGCCCCCGGACTCGTTGATTGTGTCGCTCCCCAGCGCGAGATCAGTATCAAACACGTAGGTGTCGTTTCCTGCTCCGCCTGTGAGCGTGTTTGCCAGCGTGTTCCCCGTCAGCGTGTCGGCGAGCGACCCTCCGATTACGTTCTCGATCGTCGTGGCGGACGAAAGGGTCAGCGTCAGTCCCGCGTTCACCACTTGTGCCGCGGCGTTCGACAGGTTGACCGCCACATTGCGCGAGGTCGTCCCACTGAAATCGAGTGTGTCGACCCCGCCCACCGACTCGTTGATTGTGTCGCTCCCCAGCGCGAGGTCGGTGTCAAACGCATAGGTGTCGTTCCCCGCTCCGCCGGTGAGGATGTCGTTGTCGCTACCACCGTCCAGCGTCACCCCCTGCGTCACACTGCTGCTGACGTTGATCGTGTCATTTCCTTTCTCGCCGTAAGCCTTCAGCACCGTGCCGCCGGCGAGGCTGTTGATTGTGATCGTGTCATTGCCATCACTGCCGTAGATGTTGATCGCCGTCACCTGCGCGGGCGTAAAGTTGAAATTCACTCCGTTCCGGGTGATGGTCAGGCTGGCAGCCTCGGTGACGGTGATCGTGTCCCCGAGCAGAGTCCCATAGACGTTGAGCGTCGTCCCGACGAGTTGGACCAAGGCGAAGCCGGTTGTTTGCGAACCCACGCGAACGTGGCCGCCCCCTTCGTCAACGAACCGGCCGTAAAACGTGCCGTTCACGCTGTCCTGCACGACGCGGTACTGCATGCCCGAGTTCGCCGTGGTACCGATCGCACTGTTGACAGTGTTGATGGTGCCTTGGATTCCCGAGGTGCCGCTGCCAAAGGTCACAGCGCCGGCATCCACGAGCGCCCCATTGTCCCAGAATTCGCTGCTGACAACGTAGTTACCGTTACTCAATGCCGTCACGTAATCGCCGACAAAATCGTTGGCCCCGGTGCCGACAAGGCTGTTGGTTGCGGAAACGACCCCCTTGATTCCTGTGGTGCCATTACCGAAAGTCGCCGCACCCGCGGCCACGTTCGCACCGTTGGCCCAGCCTCCGCTGCTGACCACGTAGTTGCCGTTGGTCAGGGCCGTCACGTATCCGCCGACGGTATCGCCAGCATGGCTACCAACGAGGCTATTGGCCGCAGAAATGACACCGACGATCCCCGTGGTACCGTTGCCAAAGGTGGCCGCCCCAGCATCCGCGATCGCCCCGTTGTCCCAAGAATTACTGCTGACAACGTAGTTGCCGTTGGTCAGCACAGTGACGCCACTGTTGCCGATGGTATCGTCAGCATGGCTGCCAACGAGGCTATTGGCGATGGAGACGACACCCTTGACCCCCGTGGTGCCATTACCAAAAG
Organism: Planctomycetota bacterium; assembly: GCA_031372385.1. Lineage (GTDB taxonomy): Bacteria > Planctomycetota > Planctomycetia > Planctomycetales > Planctomycetaceae > Schlesneria. The sequence goes on from JANMLE010000603.1 coordinate 4,843, forward strand.
TCATCGCACCCGCACGCGCAATCGCGCCGTTGGCCCAATTAGAGCTTTTGACCACGTAGTTCCCGTTGCTCAGTACCGTGACGGCATTGCCACCAACCAGATCGTTTGCGGTCGTACCGACGAGGCTATTGGCTGCGGAAATGGCACCGACGATCCCCG
>JANMLE010000616.1:0-4624 GCA_031372385.1 Planctomycetota bacterium
CAGCGCAGCGAGTACTTTCGGAGTCTCCCACGCGGCGGCGCTCCCGGTGGCGAAGAATTCACAAAACGCATGCAGGACATGCAGGCGAAGATGAAGGAGTTTGAGAACAAGGCCATCGAAGTCCTGACCCCGCAACAGAAGACCGTTTGGGACGGGCGCAAGGCGGAAATGAAGGCGGAGCAGGCCGCGGCTGAGGCCGCTCGCGGTGATCGCCCCGAACAAGGCCGGCCGCGCGGCGACGGTGCCTCTCCCCCCGGACAGCCGCAACTGCCGGCGCGCCGCACGGTGTTCACGGACGAAAAGCCCCCGGAAGGAGCCACGCCAACGGCATCGTTTGCCGCGCGTGCCGTCGCCGGAGCGACCGCCGATGGGAGCGCCACAGGCGACGCCGCGGATGGCGACGCGGACTCCAAGCCCACCAAGGGGGGCGAACCCACGTTGGCCTTCAACTTCCGCTTTGCTCCCTGGGCGGATGTTCTGAAGCTGTTTGCCGAAGCCGCGGGACTGACGCTCGACCTGAATGATGTTCCCCCCGGAACCTTCAATTACTTCGACGACAAGACCTACACCGTGACCGAAGCGATGGACGTCTTGAACGGCTATCTGCTTCCCAAGGGGTACGCCTTGATCCGCCGCAACCGGTTTCTGGTGTCGTTGAACATCGACAACGGAATTCCGCCGAGCCTGCTGCCCACAATTACAGTGGACGAATTGCCGAAACGCGGCGCGAACGAACTGCTGATCGTCGACGTGCCGCTGGAGGGCTTCGAAGCGGACAAGATCGTTGGCGAAGTGAAAGAGCTGACGGGTCCGTGGGGCAAGGTGGCCGCCATGAAGCACACCAACTCGCTGAACATCATGGACACCGGCAGCAACATCAGCCGGATCATCCGCCTGCTCAAGGCGGGAGCCCCGACAGACAACAAGGAGACCGCGTTCCGTGCGCTGCCCCTCAAGCACATTGCGGCGGCCGAGGCCGAGCGGACCGTTCGACGACTGTTCGGTTTGAATCCGGTCGTGAGCACCTCAGCCCAGCAGCAGCAACAACAGTTCGGGTTCCCTCAGTTCGGTGGTTTCCCTCAATTTGGAGGGTTCCCCAGTGGATTCCGGCCTGATGATCGCAGCCGGGGTGGCGACGATCGCAGTCGGGGGAGCAGCGATCAACAGCGTTCGCAACCGGTGATGACTCCGACGTCGCCGTCCACGCCATCACCCTTCACGGGCAAGATCCAGGTCACGGCGGACACGCGCACCAACCATCTGCTGATCACCGCCTCGTCATCGTTGGTCAAGGTTGTCGAAGACGTCGTCAAATCCATTGACGTGAACAAGAACGCCGATGGATCGGAAATCATCGCCTCCACCACAGGCCCGGCCTTTTTGAAGGCGTACACCGTGGCGGGCGGCGATGTCACGCAGATTTCGCAGACGTTGAACTCGATCATGCCCGGTCTTGTCGTCGGACAGGATTCGCGATCCGGCAAGCTTCACGTTCAAGCCACGCGCGAGGAGCATGCCGAGATCGAGCGACTGATTCAGACGCTGGCCGGTGAAGTGAGCGGTGCGGTCGCAGTGATCAACCTGACCCGCACGGACCCCATCCAGGTCACCAACACGCTGCGAAACCTCTTCGCAACAGAGGCCAAGGCACCAACCATCGAAGCCGATGCGCAGGGACGCCGGTTACTGGTGCGCGGCTCGGCGGAACAATTGGCTCAGGTGAAGAAGTTGCTGCAGGACTTGGGAGAAGTGGGCTCGAATCCGCAGGACGATTCCATGAAGATCGATCGCGGGCCGGTCCGGACTCTGCCCCTGCAGGGACGCAATGCCGAGGACGTCCTGCCACTCATGAAGAAGATGTGGGACGCCGGCGATCGGAATCCGATTCGAGTGGTTGTCCCGTCCAACCCGAGTCCCATCCGTGATCGCCGAACTCCCGCCGGACGGAATCTGGAACCTCGGATCCCCAGCGATCAGAACACGCGTGAAAATCTCCCGACAGAAAACGCCCGTCCCACCAGCCGCAAAGTCACCACGCCGGAACGAACCGGTCCCTCGGCACAGACGGCGCGACGCTCGATCCTGCAAGTCAGTCAGTCGGGCGAGGGTCGCGACAGCGGAACCACTCCGAAGAAACTGGGCACCAGCCGTACGGATGAAGGCGACAGCCAGCCGTCGGCGACCACGGAACCGCAACGCGATCCCAAGGACGGCGCGGAAACCACCCAGGCTCCGTCGACCCAGCCGCCGATCAGCATGACCATTGTCGGCGGCGACGTGATCATCACCTCCGAGGACAAGGACGCGCTCGATCAGCTTGAGGACATGTGGAACTCGCTGGTTTCGGCCCTGCCGAACCGGACGCGGTGGACCATTTTCTACCTGCGCTCCGCCGATGCCACCGACACCGCCCAGATGCTCGAACGACTGTTCCCGCAGAGCAGCGTGACCTCCTCCACCGCGGCCAGTGGGGGCATGCTCGGTCAGTTGACCGGCGGGATTTCGAGCATGGGACGGGGGCTGATGAACACCACGGGACTCGGCCAGACGCTGGGTGGCGCCAATGACCTGCGGATCATCACCGACATCCGCGCCAATGCCCTGTTTGTCACCGGTCCCGATGATCAGATTGCCGAAGTCGAGTCGATGCTCGAATTGCTCGATTCGTCGGAGCTTCCCGATTCCCTGCGCGACCGCGTTCCACGTTCGATCCCCGTTGAGTTCGCCGAGGTCGATGACGTGGCGGACCTCATCGAGAGCGTTTTCAAAGACTCGCTCACGCCGGCCAATCAGCAGGGACAGGAGGGTGGCCAACGATTCAATCCGCTGGCCATGTTGATGGGCGGCGGGGCGGGTGGGGGTGGCGGCAACAAGGAACCCGGCGTGCGATTGACCCTCGGTGTGGATCGAAGGACGAGCCACCTGATCGTCGCCTGCAATGAAAGTTTGTTCCGCCAGATCGAAGGACTGGTCAAGTCGACCGACGAACGCGCCCGCGACGCCCGCCAGACCGTGCAGATCATGCATCTGGCGACCGCCGATCCCGCGCTGGTTTCCTCGACACTCTCCACGCTGATCCCCAAAGTGACGATCACCGCCACACGCAGCTCCAGCCGAAAGAAGCAGCCGGGCCAGGGTGATCCGACTCTGGGTCAACCAGGGGCGCAGCCACCCGATGCGGTCCGCGATCCGGAAATGATTCGGCGCGCGACAGAGCAACGCGGCCGCGGTCAATCCGGCGCAGGGGGACGCCCAAGCGGCGGACGGCCGTCAGGTGGAGGCGGAAGTGGATTCGGTGGTGGAGGCGGACGACCAGGGGGCGGTGGCCGTTGACACGGCGGCGAAACACCAGCGGCCAAGAGGCGAATCGTCTAACCCGATTTTCCGCACCCTTGCGTGCGTTGCCACGCGGCGGGCGGTTTGGCGCGGGGCGGGCATGTGCGGGGGTCAGCCGGGCGGGCGCGGAAGCAGGCGGTGGAGGAGTTGGGCCGGCATGGGCCGGCCCGGGTGTTGCAGGATTTCTTTCTGACGCGCGGTCAGTCGCGCGGGGCTGACTTCGCGGCCGGGGCGGTGATGCTGAATCAGCAGCGTGTCGTTGCGGAAGGCGTCCAGCAGCGTGCGCGTGGTGATGCGCCATTCCTTCAGGGGCGCGTCCCCGGTGAGGCTGGCGCGGTGGGTGCGCTGGATCAGGCAGTACAGCATCAGCGCGATCACCATCAGGAACATCAGCGCTTCGAGGCGTCGCGGCGAGTGCAGGAACACCGGCCGCACGGCCAGCGGTCCTTGGAACTGGCTGCTGACCTGCTCGCTGTCGCCCCGCCGTTTGAACCGCGTGAACAGTTCGTCCGTGCGGCGGCGTCCGGCCGCGATGTTCCGCAGGATGTCGGCCCCGCTCTGCCCGGCCCATTCGGCCACAGGGCTGAGCGCGACCGGCGAAGAGACCCGCGCCGCGAGCAGCAGGCCGAGCAAACGATCGTGCGTGAACTCCGCCTGCGGATCGACCGGCAGATGCCGGTCGCTGATGTCCGCCACGCCCATCCGTTCCAGCCACGGCGCAATCACGGCGAGGCGGCCCAGCGCCGCGCCTTCCACTTCGGTGAGGTTTCCATACCACGTCTCCGTCACGCGCGCAGTGTGGTGGAGCCTGATAGAATGCGCAAGCCCGTGCGCTGCCGAATTCCAAGGGTGCGGAAAATGAGTTTAACCCGGAGCCAACGGCGATGGACGCCAACGCCTGCCATCAGCCAATCGGCACCGCTCATGAGGCGGTGAGAGCGCAGCCTCCCGCCGTCGCCGTTGGCTCCGGGTTAAACGAAATCAGGATGAGGCCGTCGTTTTTCAATTCGGGGGGCGACTGATGATGCGAACACTGGCGATTCGATCGTTGTGGCTGATGGCCGTCTTGTACACGTTGGTTGTCCTGCTGAAGGTCGACACCATGTCCGCTGCCGCCGAGCCGAACGCCGTCGAAATCATCGCCCATCGCGGCGCGTCGCATGACGCACCCGAGAACACGCTGGAGTCCTTTCAACTCGGCTGGCAGCAACAGGCGGATGCCGTCGAACTCGACATCATGCTCTCCCAAGATGGCCGGATCGTGGTGATTCACGACAAGGACACCAAG
>JANMLE010000617.1:0-2671 GCA_031372385.1 Planctomycetota bacterium
GGTCTGCTGCGGGCGTGGATCGATCAGGGCGCGAAGTGGCCGGACGAATTCGCCGGCGACGTGAAGGACAAGTCGGACTGGTGGTCGTTTCGTCCACTCTCCTCGAAGGAAAGCCTGGAAGCCAAGATCTCGGGGCCGCCGACGATCGACGCCTTTATCCGCACGAAGCTCGGATCGCTGAACTTGCAGCCCGCCCCCGAAGCCGATCGCCGGACGCTGATCCGCCGGCTGTCGTTCGATCTGATCGGCCTGCCACCGACTCCGGAAGAAGTCGCCGCGTTCGTCGCGGACCGCGATCCGAAGGCGTACGAACACCTCGTCGACCGGTTGCTCGATTCACCGCGGTACGGCGAGCGCTGGGCCCGGCACTGGCTCGACGCCGCGCACTTCGCCGAGACGCACGGTCACGATCAGGACCGGATCCGCGAGCATGCCTGGCCGTATCGTGACTACCTGATCCAATCGCTGAACGCCGACAAGCCGTACAGCCGGTTCGTGCAGGAACAGATCGCGGGGGACGTGCTGTTTCCCGACGACCCGCAGGCCACGGTCGCGCTCGGATTCCTGGCCGCGGGACCGTGGGATGAAAGCTCGCTGAAGGACATCCGTGAAGACACGCTGGACCGGCAGATCGCCCGGTATCTTGATCGCGATGACATGATCGCCAACGTGATCAACAACGTCACCAGCCTGACAGCGCAGTGTGCGCGGTGCCACGACCACAAGTTCGATCCGATTTCGCAGGCCGACTACTACGCATTGCAGGCGGTCTTCGCGGGAGTCGAACGAGCGAACCGAGCTTATGATCCCGACCCGGTGGTGGCCTCGCGCCGCGCCACTCTGTTGAGGCGGCGGGCTCGGCTCCAACAGAAATCTCCCGACGTGACAATCGAGCTGCTGTCGCCGGCCACGCAGCAGGCCGTCGCCATCTGGGAGCGCAAGCTGGGCTCGCAGGGAACCGTTTGGTAGCCGATCGATCCCGAGACGTTTGTTTCCTCGGACGGTGCGACGCTCACGAAACAACCGGACGGTTCGATCCTGTCCGGCGGAACCCGGCCCGAGAAAGACACGGTGACGATCGTCGCGGCCGTGTCGCTCTCCAAGGTGACGGCGGTGAAGCTGGAAGTTCTGACCGACGACAGCCTGCCCCTTCACGGGCCCGGTCGGCAGGACAACGGCAATCTGCATCTGTCGGAATTCGAGGTCTTCATCGACGGCACCGACACACCATTGACGCTCGTCAATGCGCGGGCCGATTTCGACCAACAGGACTGGGGTATTGCCCGAGCCATCGACAAATCCGAACCGACCGCGTGGGGCATTTACCCGAAGGTCGGTCAGCCACATGCGGCGGTCTTCGAATTGAAGGAGGCCCTCGTCGTGAACGGCCCGACCAAGCTCAAGTTCGTTCTCAAGCAACGCCACGGAGGCGGACACTTGATCGGCCGCGCGCGGCTGATGATCTCAGATGCCACTCCCCCCGTGCGACTCGATCTGCTTCCCGCGCCGATCGCCGCGTTACTCGCGATTCCCACTGATCAACGGACGGAACCGCAGCGATTGGAACTGACGCTCTTTCAGCAAACAGAGGACGTGGCGCAGGAACTGTCTCGGCTGCCGAAGCCGTCGTTGGTGTACACGGCCGCAGCCGACTTTGAACCGCAAGGGGGATTGAATCCTCCGCCCGGACCGCGGCCGATTCACATTCTGCACCGGGGCGACATCAAGCAGCCGCGCGATCCGGCCGTGCCGGGATCACTGGCCTGCGTCACCGGACTGCCGTCGCGGTTTGAGATCGACGCGGCCGCACCCGAATCCGCGCGGCGGGCGGCACTCGCCCGCTGGTTGACCGATTCGAAGAATCCGCTGACGTGGCGGTCGATCGTCAATCGAGTCTGGCATCACCACTTCGGCCGCGGGTTGGTGGGCACGCTGAACGACTTCGGCCACATGGGCGAAACGCCGACTCATCCGGAGTTGCTCGATTGGCTGGCGGTCGAGTTTCGTGATGGCGGTCAGTCGCTCAAGCGGCTGCATCGGATGATCGTGACGAGTGCGACCTACCGACAGACGGCGAGTGTCACGACCGGCGTTCGCAATCCCGACGCTGCCGTCCCCGCCCCCGATCCCGACAATCGCGTTCTGTCGCACATGAACCGGATGCGACTGGACGCCGAGTGCATTCGCGATGCGGTCCTGCAGGTGTCGGGTCGACTGGATCTCCGCATGGGCGGGCCATCGGACCGGCAGTTCGACTTGCAGCCGGGGATTCACGTCACCCCGAAGGTGGACTACACCAAGTTCAATCTCGACAGCGATCTCGGCCGGCGGCGGAGCATCTACCGCTTCCTGTTCCGCACGCTGCCCGATCCGTTCATGGAAACACTCGACTGTCCCTCGGGCGATCAGATCACCCCGTCGCGCACCAACAGCGTGACGGTTCAACAGGCGCTCGCCCTGTGGAACGATGTCTTCATCGCGCGACACTGCGAACACATCGCCACCCGGATTCAGACGGATGTCGCCGGCAACACGGCCAAGGACGAGGCACCGGACGCGCCGTTCGGGCGACAGATCCGGCGGGCCGTCGAACTGATCCTCTGCCGCCCGGCCACGGAGGCCGAACTCAACGCGCTGACGGCGTATGCCAGCAAGCACGGCCTGGCCAACG
>JANMLE010000623.1:0-2157 GCA_031372385.1 Planctomycetota bacterium
GCTGGGCGTGGGCGAATTATTTCATGGGTTATACATGCTCCAGGGGGTCTTTATTTATTTTTTACAGAGCCGCGCCCGTCAGTAAGGGCCCTTTGCTTCCCGTTACCTGAGGGGCGCGGCTCTGCGACCCAAGTTTGAACCAGGCCACTTTTCGGCATGGCCTACGGCGAGAGGCCGAATTCGACCGAGTGATCCGTCACGTACTTGGCGGCCGATTCTGCCGCGATCCGATGGGCCACTTCGTTGGGGTGTTGGTCGGTCGGGTGGACCCACAGTTCCGGTCCGCTGTACTGGCGGTAGTCGTCGCGCAGATCGACGAACGCGACCCCGGTCTTCTCGCAGTACTCGCGCAGCCGGTCATGGATCGGCTGGAACGGGTATTGTCCGTTGAGCTGGTAGAAGAACGGGAACGCGACGATCAGCAATCGGGCTTCGTTGTCGCGGCAGGTGTGGACGATGTCATCGAGTTCCACACGGCAACTGTTCCACTTGTCGGGGTCGGATGTGAAGCTGCCGATCGAATCTCGAATGTAGGCCCGGCCCCGCCACCAACCCCCGATGCTGCGGTTGAACAACGCCCAGACCTCGGAATGCTGCGACATCCAGTCGGTCGCCAGCGACCCGGTCGTGAACTCCGTGAAGAATTCGACTTTGGCTTTCTTCGAATAGATGTCCGCTTCGACGTCGTTGGGGACGAAGTACAGGATGACCAAGTCCGGACGATACTCCATGCCACAGATTCTCAGAGCGCGCGCTTCCAATGCGGTGTTGTAGGCCAGTTGCCCGGCGTTGATCGTCTCCACCGTTTGCTGCGGATACTGCTTGCGCAACAGATCACCGAGGCGATCGAGGCACCGATCCTGTGGTTTGACTCCCTGACCGAAGAGGTAGCTGTCTCCGATTCCCAGGATGCGGTACGTTCCCTTCGGCTTCACCAGACGATGCTCGTCGTCCCGCCAGCCGACGGAATTCAGTGTGTGATCGACGAAGTTGTGGGCGTTGAAATACCCGCGGGGATTGGTCGGATAGCGGATTCGCACCGTCGCATGCGGGACATGCCCGCACGCGGCCATGTCATACGGACCGCCCGAGCGCGGGATCATCTCGCTGGTGGCGGCCTGCCGGTAGTCGTTGTTGATCCCGCTGAGCAGCAGCACCACTTCGGCCACCAGCCAACTGACACCGAGTGCTCCGACGACCGCCACGACGCGAAACAGCCTCTTCTTCCGGGCGGCCAGCATGCTATTTCAATCCTTCGCGAAGCGTGCTGAGACCCTTCCGCAGGGCGGACTGATAGATCCACAAGTCGCCGCCGTAGGCCACCATCTTGAACCCCGCCTGGAGCTGTGCGAGTCCCTCGGGAATGCTTGTCACGAGCACCGCCGGGATCTTGTGGTGGGTGCGGCAGGCGGACAGGACTCGCTGGATCGCGGCCAGCGTGTCGGGATGCTGCAACTGGCCGGGGATGCCCATCGAACTGGTCAGGTCGAACAGGCCGATCCACAGCACGTCGATCTCGGAGACCGACGCGATCTGTTCGACGTTGTCCAATCCCTTCACGGTTTCGATCTGCGCGATCAGCAGCACTTCCTCGTTGGCCGAACGGATCACGTCGGGGATCGGATCGTTGCGGTAGTCGTCGTGAGCGATGGTGAACGCCGCGCCGCGGCGGCCGACCGGGGGATACTTGGCCGAGTTGACCAGCAGCCGCGCCTGTTCCTCGGATTCGACCATCGGCACCATGATCCCCATGGCGCCGGCGTCGAGCACGCGCGCGACGAAGTGATACTCGCAGGCGGGGATTCGCACGATCGGGACCAGCGCCGGTCGCGGCGTCGTGGCGACCAGCATGCGGATGGTTTCAATGTTCCAGCCGGTGTGTTCCATGTCGTACACGGCGAACTCGGCACCGGCCACGGCCGCCAGCCGCGCGACCCCCGTCGTCGCGAACTCAAACATCATCGTGCCGAGAACGGTTTCACCCGCCTTCAACTTGTGCTTGACCTGATCTGGATTCACCAGCCGACTCCCTCTTGAGACTGCCGAACAAGACCAACCCGAGCATGACGACCGCCGTCCCGGCGCTACCGCCACCACAGATCCGCGAGCCCGACGGCGAGCAGTCCGAGACTGATCACCGCGTTGACGTGGAAGAAC
>JANMLE010000675.1:0-3694 GCA_031372385.1 Planctomycetota bacterium
CCCGCGGGGCCCTCCGTTCGCCCCGGCGCTCGGCCCCCGGGACGGCTCGGGATAACCGGGCATTCTTGACCCCGCTTCAATTTGCCGATTGAACTGGTCATCATTCGCTTGGCAGTTTGAATTCTTCCTCAAGGACGCACCCATGCCTCTCACCTGTCACGGCTCCTTCCCCGGTCAGCTTTTCTCACGTCGCGAGCTTCTCAGCCGGGTCGGCATGGGCTTGGGCGGGATCGCGTTGTCGGATCTGCTTCGACGTGAACGCAGCGCCCGCGCGGGCATCGGCGGCGCGTTGTCCGGCACGCATCATCCCGCCACAGCCAAGCGGGTCATCTATCTCTTCCAGAGCGGCGGGCCTTCGCAGTTGGAGACGTTTGACTACAAGCCGCTCCTGAACGAACGGCACGGTCAGCAGTTGCCGGACTCGGTGCGTCAGGGGCAGCGGCTGACAGGGATGTCCGGCAACCAGGCGTCGCTCCCGCTGGCCGGATCGATCTTCAAATTCGCGCAGCATGGACAGGCCGGCGCGTGGATCAGCGAACTGCTCCCTCACACGGCGAAGCTCGCCGACGAACTGGCCATCGTCCGGTCGATGGAGACCGAGGCGATCAATCACGACCCGGCGATCACGTTTTTGCAAACAGGCAACCAGATCTCGGGCCGGCCCAGCATCGGCGCCTGGCTGACATACGGTCTGGGGACCGACAACGAAAACCTCCCGGCGTTCGTCGTCTTGATCACGAAGGGGAAGGGGGACCAGCCGCTGTACTCCCGGCTGTGGGGAACCGGCTTCCTCCCCAGCCGGTATCAGGGAGTTCAGTTCCGCTCGGGCAAAGATCCCGTGCTGTATCTGAACAACCCGCCCGGCATCGACCGCGACAGCCGCCGCAACATGCTCGACCGTCTGCGAGACCTGCATGAACTGGAACTGGACGCCACCGGAGACGGGGAACTCAACACGCGCATCGCGCAGTACGAAATGGCGTTTCGCATGCAGTCGAGTGTCCCCGAAGTCACCGACACCGCGTCCGAGCCCGAACACATCTTCGATCTGTACGGTCCCGATGCCAAAAAGCCGGGAACCTTCGCCGCCAACTGTTTGCTCGCCCGGCGTCTGGCCGAGCGGGGCGTGAAATTCATCCAGCTCTATCACCAGGGCTGGGACCAGCACGGCGGCCTCCCCAACGGCATCCGAACCCAATGCCGTGAGACCGACCAGCCCGCCGCAGCGCTGCTGACGGACCTCAAGCAACGCGGCCTGCTCGACGAAACGCTTGTCATCTGGGGCGGCGAGTTCGGTCGGACCAACTACTCGCAGGGCAAGCTGACCGCCACCGACTACGGCCGCGACCACCATCCCCGCTGCTTCAGCCTCTGGATGGCCGGCGGCGGCATCAAGGGAGGCACCGTCCACGGAGAAACCTGCCCGTTCGGCTACAACATCGTCCAGGACAAAGTCCGCGTCAGCGACTTCCACGCGACAATCCTGCACCTGCTCGGCATCGACCACGAACGCCTGACCCACAAGTTTCAAGGTCTCGACGCCCGCCTGACCGGCGTGGAAGAATCGCACGTGCTGAAGCAAATCCTCGTCTGAGTACCAGACTCACGGGATACGCTTCCGAGTGCTGGAATCCATCTCCCGACGTTTTGCCACGGCCTTGGTCTCTTTGAACGTCATTACAGAGGTTTCCATCAACTCAACAGAACGACCGCGGTCGCGACAATGCTCCGCCCGCCATGGAAACTACGCATGACAGACGATCAGGCCAATGGTGGGCGAGCCGACCCGCTGGTGATCGCCAAGAACTGGCTGATCGTCTTCGCGATTTCCGTCGGAGTCTTCGCACTGACATTCAGTCCGCTGTTGGCGATGACGTTGCCGTATCTGCGAGCGGGCTGGCCAGCATTTCAAACTGGAGTCTGGCTGCGCAAGGCAGACCCGTGGCCGGCGCGCGGAAGGGTTGGGTTCTGGTTTCATCTGGCAATGGCAGGCTTCCGCGCCGCAGTCGTTGGCGTTTTCACACTCGTTGCAACGATGGTCATTGCGCAACAGTTGCAGCGCGACCCGGACTTCACCCAGGGAATGATTGCGTTGGGTGTCATCTTGGCCGGAGTCGTCCTGTCATTTTCATTTGGCTGGTGGGGAACGGTGATTGCGATGAGGCATGGCATCCGAGTCTTCGTCATCTCGGATTTGAAACGCCTCTGCCAAGGCGACTTCTTTCAGTTCGTCCGGCTTCCGGTTCGCAGTTATCCGGTGAATCCCGCGACCTATGTGATGGCGGTCGCCATCGCGGCCCCATCACTCGCACTGTGGTTTGCCGCCATGTTGCTCGCGATGCCGAAACCGGGCGAACCCGATTTGCAAGGGTTGCAGATGTCGCGGGCACTGCTTCTGCTGGCTCTACTGCCTGTACTGGGAGTTCTCGTCATCGTGCTACTGATCTTTCTTTCCCAGCGAATGATCGCTCGATCTCCCTTCGAATGCTGGGGTGCCGTTCCGCCCGAGGCACTGACCGACGACAGACACAACTGGTATCGGCGATCAGAGTGAGACGCGGCGACCGATGACGGACGGGCTTGACGTCGGACGATTAGTCCGGCCCGGTGTGCCGGAGTTCGCCATCGGCCCGGCTGTGCCATGAGGAATCTACTGGGTGTGAATGTGTCGGCGTGGTGCAGCGACCGTGACTGCGCGGGAGTCTTGACCGCGTTGCCGCCATTGAGGAACTGGCTCGAAACAACTTCCCGTGAGCGGCAGTGTCAATCCGGGAAGGTGTTTCGAGCCAGTTCCTGAGTGATTCAGGTTGCCGTGCAAACTTCTCCCGCCCGATAGTGAAGTCCGCCGTCGAACCTGTGAGAATTCCTGTGACACTGGTAACACCGTTTCTGACCGGCACCAGAGTTCGCTGTTGAAACGCGGACCGTCACACAGCGATTCGCAAGGAAGTCGAAGTCACACAACCGAGGCATCGATGAACCATCCAGACGGCGACATTCCAAACCCCGCGGCAGCCGGCCAACCGGAGCTGCGTTCGGTGCCGGCTTCAGGCGAGATCCCGACTCATTCGTCGCTCAGCCCGCAAGAGCCCACGTCCTCCGGTGCGACCAAGCCAGCGGAGCCGGTCACCATCGTCGTGGGGATCGGCAGTCAGTTGGGGCCGTATCACCTGCTCGACAAACTGGGCGAGGGCGGGATGGGGGCGGTCTACAAGGATTGGAAACGCTCTATCTCGATGAGACCGGCTGTACACGCGACAGTCTGGAGTTCCTCTCGAACTATCCCCGGCTGAGCACGCTCGCGCTGAGCGGCGAAAGTCGCGTGGGAATCATGCAAACGCTGCCGCCATGCGCGCGGCTGACAAATCTCAACACACCGTACCGTCGCGGCAGTGTCGGCGACGAGGGATTGCAAACGATCGTGCGGCACTGTCCGAATCTGACCGAACTCAACCTGAATGATTCTCAAGGGCATTCGTTGGTCCCTCTGTCCCAGCTCCGAACGCTCCACAAACTGCATTGCTGGGGGGATTCATTTGAATGACGCCGCGATCACCACGCTCGCTGAGTTACCCGGTATGACGAGACCGACAAAAGTCCCCGTAGCACGGACGCCTCGTCCGTGCGTCTGAAATCGCCCATGACCTTCGCGCACGGACGAGGCGTCCGTGCTACGAACCGCTGTCCAAGCGAC
>JANMLE010000753.1:0-2254 GCA_031372385.1 Planctomycetota bacterium
GTCAAGACACCGGGGCAACCGCCGACCGGCGGTTACTGCCGCTGGCCCGGATCATTCACGGCACCGTAGCTGAGTTCGCAAGAACTCAGGTCGTGGTCCGATGATTCGCTGAGTTCTTGCGAACTCAGCTACGGACAGCGCGGCGTGCGACGGAAACGACGGACGGTCTTCACCGAGTATGCTGAGTCGCGACTTGGCCGGAGTGGATGAATCGACGCGGGATCACGCCGACAGCAACTCGGAGATCGGTTCGCCGAATGGCAGGATCGGCATCGGACGTCCGCGATGATCGGGAAACGAATCGGTGTGGTCGATCCCCAGGTGCCGATAGACCGTCGCCCACAGATCGTTCGGTGTCAGCGGGCGATCGGCCGGGTGCTCGCCCTTGGAGTTTGTCGAACCGATGATCTGTCCGGTTCGCATGCCACCGCCGGCCATGATGAACGACATCGCCTGCGGCCAGTGGTCGCGTCCGGGCTGCATCACAGCCGTCTGCGAACCGATCGAATTCTCGACTCGCGGCGTGCGTCCGAATTCGCCCGTGACCAGGATCAGCGTCTTGCGGTCCAGTCCCCGCTGGTAGACGTCTTCGATCAGTGCCGTCACCGCTTGGTCGTAGATCGGCAGACGGACTTTCAGGTCATCCCAGATGTGGCAGTTCACCGCGTGCGAATCCCAGTTGTAGACCCCCTGCTTCAGTTGGGTGACGCCTGACTGATACGGGTTTTCCATGACGACAGTCACGAAGCTGACTCCGGCCTCAACCAGTCGGCGGGCCATCAGGGCTCGCTGGCCCCAGCAGTGGCGGCCATAGCGATCGCGGATGGCATCGGTTTCGGTCGACAGATCGAACGCCTTGCGAGCCCGGTCACTGGTGACCATCCCCACCGCGCGCTGCTGATAGCGGTCCATCGAATCCATCAACCGCGTGGCGTCGATCTGGCGTTCGATGCGGTCCAATCCGCCGAGCAGCCGCATGCGATCATCCAGCCGCTGGGCGATCTGCGCCGCCGGGGCGATGTTCGGCACGACAAAGTTTGGCGCGGTCGGATCGCCTTCCACGTTGAACGGCAGATAGGCACTTCCCAGATACGCGGCCCCCTGGGCAAACACGTCGTTGGTGCGACCACCCGGATTCATCGACACGTAGTTGGGCAGGCCGTTGTTCCGGTGCTCGCGGAGCTTGGCGACGATGGAGCCGGTTGCCGGTGCGTCGTTCACGGTATCGACGGGCGTGTTGGGAATGCGGCCCGTCATCATTCGCTTATGGCCGCCGCCATGATCGGCGAACGTGTGGGCCACCGAGCGGATGACCGAGTACTTGTCGGCGATCGCGGCATGCCGCGGCATCAGTTCGCAAACGTCCAGACCGGGGACTTTGGTCGGAATCGGATGAAACGCCCCGCGGTATTCCGTCGGAGCCTTGGGCTTCATGTCGTACATGTCCATGTGCGGCGGGCCACCGGGTAGCCACACGAATATGATGGACGTCTCTTGGTCGACATGCAGTCCGGCTTCGGCCGCCTGAGCCCGCAATCGAAACAGGTCAGGCAGCGCCAACCCTCCGATCCCCAACGCTCCCGCCGAAAGAAACTCGCGACGCGTGGCGGGACCAGCACAAAGATTGGGAGGGAAACTCATGAAGTCTTCCGGTTTTTTGAAGGTGGGCGGGAAAACGGGGCGGGAGAACCGATCGGGATTCTCGCGTATGACTCCGGCGACGTCAATTGCGTGAATCCTCAAATCTGCGGTGGTTGTGCGGCGATGACAGCCAAGTCGCTGTGCGTTTCTTTCGTCCGAGAGTGGCCGACGAGACTCAATCATCTTTTTGCCTCTCTCTTTCTGTCTCCCTGCCTTGCCGGTAACGCGAAGAAGGAGACAGAAAGAGAGAGGCAGAAAGATGAACACCGGCGAAGTCTCGGCAGTTCAAGTGGCACAGCGCCCAGGACGTCGTTGAAGCCTGAACCGCCGACCCCAAAGTCAGGTCGTGGCGGAGCACAACTGTTCTATCGAACCGTCGTGAGCGATTTCTGTAATCCCGCAATCCAGTGGCCAGGACAATCACCTCGTTCAGGCTGGGAAGCGGATACAACGGTCACAAGACTCCCTGACGCTGGCAACCAAATTGAAGAACGAAACGGTGCCGGCGCTCGCGGCACCGCCTTCGCCAATTTCAAAGTAGGGGGGGTCCAGCAAGCGTAGAGCGGCGGCCCCCCCGCAGGGAACAAACAAAAAAGTTGGTGGGGCGGGGCGG
>JANMLE010000755.1:0-3211 GCA_031372385.1 Planctomycetota bacterium
GTACGACCACCGCCAGATCGCGACGGTCCTGCTGTACACGTCACACGAAGTGCTGCTCGACGAACTCCTGTGCCGCCCGATCGAGAGCGGTGATGAACTCTCAAACGCCAACACGGTCATCCTGATGGGCAAGGTCCGCGACGGCATGAAAATGCGCCGGGCACTGCACGTGGCCAAACACCGCGGCAGCGCCTGCGACGATGGCATCATCCCGTTTGAGATCAACGAGCAGGGTCTGGTGCTGAGCCGCGAATGACACGTCCACACACGGCTCGGGTGGCCCCGGTTTCTTCGATGACGATGTCCCCGGCACGCTGATGTCCCCGGCACGCTGATGTCAACAGGCTCGTCTTCGCGCTTTTACTTCAGTGACGGTCCAGTGGATTCGGACGAGTGCAAAGTGAGAAGTGATCAGTGCAAAGTGCAAAATGAAAGGCATTGTCATCCGACGGCAACTCTGGCGCGATGACCGCCAGACAACAGTTCCGAAAGCCTGTTCGTGTTGGGAACCGTCATTGCCACCCAAACCACTTTGCACCTTGCACTGATCACTTCGCACTATGCACGGAATCTTCCGGACCAACCAGCAACGTGGGACTACGACACCACATGCACCAGCATCATGTCGTGCCAGTCCAACGCCCAATCGCTGCTGCCGACCAGGACGAGTTTGCTGCCGGAATCGAGCAGCTTCTGATCGCGGCCCAGCGTGGTGACGAAGGCCAGTAGTTCCTTGGGAGCCCAGGCGACGGCCGGGGTTTCCACGGGGATGACGCCCCAGAACAGGCACATGCGGCGCGCGACTTCCGGGCGGTCGGTCAGCGCGATGATCGGCACGTGCGGACGCTGCTTGGAGATGGCCATCGCCGTCTTGCCGCCGGCGGTCGCGGCGACGATCACGTCGGCACCCAGATGGGCCGCTGCGGTCGCAGCGCCGTGAGTGACCGCTTCGGTGATGGCCGTCGCACGGTTGCGGGGCAGGCTGCGGGAGTCGGCACCCGCCTGTCGCGGTTCGAGCAACCGTTCCGCTTCGCGCGCGATCCGGCTCATCATGGCCACCGCTTCCACCGGGTAGTCTCCCGCCGCCGTCTCACCCGACAGCATCACGGCATCGGTGCCATCGAGGACCGCGTTGAAGACGTCGCTCGCCTCCGCCCTGGTCGGCAGTTCACTCTTCTGCATCGAATCGAGCATCTGCGTGGCGGTGATGACCGGCGTGCGGTGCTCGTTGCACAGGCGGATGATCTTCTTTTGCAGGCCGGGGACGCGGAAGATGTCGGTCTCGACGCCGAGGTCTCCGCGAGCGACCATCACGGCGTCGGCTTCCGCAATGATCGCCTCCAGGTCGGCGATTGCTTCCGCCTTTTCGATCTTCGCCACGATCCACGGCGGCGTCTTGGTGGGATGCGCGGCGATCACCTGGCGCAACAGCCGCAGATCCTCCACGCGCCGCACAAAGCTCAGTCCGACGTAATCGATTTCGTGATCGAGCGCCCACTGCAAGTCGACGCGGTCCTTGTCCGTCAGGCTGGGCGTGCTGAGTGTGACGCCGGGCAGGTTGACTCCCTGCCGGCTGCGGATCAGTCCCGGCTGCTGGACTTCGCACAGCACGCGACCGGCGACCGAGTCCTGTTCGATGACCCGCAGTGAGACGATGCCGTCGGCGAGTAACACCCGGTCGTCGGGGCGCAGGTCATCGACCAGCGGTTCGTACGTGCAGGTCAACTGGGGAGGCGTGACGTCGGTTCGGGCGATGGCCGTGGCCCGGACGAACTCCACGGTCGTCCCGTGCCGCAACCGCAGTCCCTCATCGGGCAGCAGGCCCAGACGAATCTTCGGGCCGGACAAGTCGCCCAGGATGCCGATGGGCCGTCCACATTCAAGCGACAGCGATCGAATCCAGCCGACCACCTGAGTGAACCATTCGTGGCTTCCGTGCGCAAAATTGAGGCGGAAGACGTCCACGCCCGCATTGACGAGCTCGGTGAGTTTTTCGACTGATCCCGAAGCGGGGCCCACGGTCGCGACAATCTTTGTCTTGACCAACGCACCCTCTTTGTACCGCGGTTGTGCCGAGTCCATGAACGGTTTCCTTCAGTCGAGTCTCTGTGGCCGCGCGGTGCCTTCGCCGACCACACGTGCGTGGCTCCGGCTCTAACGCGATCTCCATCCGACGCAAACTTGATGCCACACCGGTCGGAGAAATCATCGCCGATTCACCAGCCTGGTTTCAGCATGAGGAACCACGGAAAACACGGAATTTCACGGAAGTGGAAGAGAGGAAGATGTCGCCACGTTGCACTGCGTTTGATGACCGGGACGAGATGCTTTCACGCAATTGCGGGTCTCCGTCATTCGCGTTGAAAATAGAACAGGAGACCTTCGGTCAGCCGTTTCGGCGGGGTCAGGAGACCCGCGCCGAACAGACCGTCAACAAATTTGGCGAAGAACCGCAACTTCTTTTTCTTTTCTTCTCCCCTTCCGTGACCTTCCGTGTTTTCCGTGGTGATCATCCGGGCTAACGGCTCGGATCAGGCTTCGCGTTGAACAGCTTGCTGTTGATCGGCTTGACCACATCGCCCTGTTTGGCGATCGGCAGTTTGCCGGTCAGCTTGATGTTCTTCGGCGGCAGGCACCCATCCTCGTTGCAGACTTGGTAGTTGACGGTGATCTCCATGTCCTCGGTCAGACCGGCGGCCTCCTTCGGGATCTGCAACGTGCCGCGGATCTGGATTTCCCCCTCATGGACGAACGCATCCTCGTCCGAGCCTTTGAACCGGAAGGCGCTTCCCTTCGGGTATTTCACGTCGACCAATTCCACCTTGTGCTTCGACTTCCAACTGATCTTCACGGGCTTCAGGTAATCGGGCACGGGAGGATTCGCGTTGACGTGCCAGCCCTTGGCGATGTTCAGCACCACCACCACCTGACAGGCGCTTCCGGCCGGCAGCTTGTCCACGGACAGGAACGCCTGCGCGCGGACATGCTCGTCCTTCTTCGGCGGTTCCTCTTTCTGGTTGGAAGCCTGAATCAGCGGCGCATCGGACGGGGCCGTCTCTTTGGCATTCGCCTGCGCCACGTTCTTCGGGACGGTGATTCCGGACTGACCGTCGGGCTGGTCTGCGGCCAGCAGTTCGGACATCGCCAGAGCCAGCACGGTCAGCCCGCGCGGTGACTGATCGAGATTCGAAGCGAACAACTCGACGATCGT
>JANMLE010000761.1:0-1261 GCA_031372385.1 Planctomycetota bacterium
GGGGATTGTTGGCACGCCGAACGACTTCGGCATTCAGGGCGAACGCCCCACGCATCCGGAACTGCTCGAATGGCTGTCGCAGGAACTGGTGCGCGGCGGCTGGAAGGTGAAGCCGCTCCACAAGCAGATCATGCTCAGCGCCGCCTATCAGCAGTCGCATGTGGTCAACGAAGAGAACGTGAAGCTCGATCCTGCCAACCGGTATCTGTGGCACTTCCAAACGCGACGACTGGATGCCGAACTGATTCGGGATTCGCTGCTGGCCGTGGGTGGCAACCTCGACCTGACCATGTTCGGTCCCAGCCTCCTCGACAACACGCCGCGCCGCAGCGTGTATCTGCGGGTCAAACGGAGCGAGCTGCTGCCGATCATGACGATGTTTGACGCCCCGGAACCGACGCAGAGCATCGGCGAACGGGTCAGCACAACGGTCCCCACACAGGCACTGGCGCTGATGAACTCACCCTTCGTTCGCCAACAGGCCGAGAAGCTGGCGGCCCGCATCCGACCGACGAACGACGTGCCGCTGCCGGCGGCGATCGATCGCGCGTACCAGACCGCGTTCTCGCGCATGCCGAACGACTCGGAACGAAGCCGCATGCTGGCGTTCGTCGAAGCCCAAACCGCGGCGATCGGTGGCGACGCCAACGAGGCGACCCGCAAGGCGCTGGTCGAATTCTGCCATGTGCTGCTGTGCCTGAATGAGTTTGTGTATGTGGACTAAGCCGGACGCGATCGCTGTCCCTCAAGGAATCAGAACATGTCAGCACTTTCGACGAAGTCCCGCCTTCTGACCGAGGCGGAATACCTGGCTCAAGAGGAACTCGCGGAGTTCAAGAGCGAGTACTACAAGGGCGAAGTGTTCGCGATGTCGGGCGCGACGGCGACACATTCGGAACTCGGTGTCCGCCTCGGGTATGAACTCATCAATGCCCTTGATGACCGCCCCTGCAAGGTCTACAGCAGCGACACGAAAATCAAGATTTCAGCGACCGGCCTTTATACCTATCCCGACACGTCGGTGACCTGTGACTCGCCCCAATTCGATGATCCGAAGCGGATGGTGTTGCTCAACCCGCAGATGGTTTGCGAAGTCCTGTCGAATTCCACGGAAGCCTACGATCGGGGTGAGAAGTTCTCTCATTACGAGTCGCTGCCGTCGCTGAAAGCCTACGTCCTGGTTTCGCAGTGGGAGCACCAGGTTGAAGTTTTCTGGCGGACGACTCACGCCGATGCTTGGAACTACTTGCGGGCCCGCGGC
>JANMLE010000767.1:0-1045 GCA_031372385.1 Planctomycetota bacterium
CGGCATCAACTTTCAGATGCAGGCCGACAACTTTCAGGTCTACATCCACGACGGGACGAACTACAAGGTCGTGACGTACAGCGCCAAAGAGGCGCTGCCGTACCGCAAGCTGGTTTATGTCACCGCCACGTTTGAAGTCGCGGACGCGCCGAAGCAGGACGACGACACGGACGTCGACGATCTGAAGATCATGTTCTTCGTGAACGGCGAACCGCTGACTCCCAAGACATCACCCACTGGCTATATCGACGGGAAAGAGGGCTGGATCAAGGACATCGCGGTGGCCGGGCTGCTCAACAACCTCCCCGTGACGATCGGACGGAGCGAGACTCCCGCCGGTGAACACCTGAGCTGCGTCGTCGATGAATTCTCGTTGTTCCAGACCGCGCTCAATCCCGCCCAGGCGAAGAAGCTGTTCCAAGAAGTCGCCGGTGCCAATGTCATGGACCTGATCGCCCAAGACAAGGCGACGCCAACAGTCGTCCCCGTGATCGGCAGTCTCTCGCAGCCCGGCCTGCAAATCGGTCAGACAACGCAGTTGATTGTGAACGGCAGTGATCTCGGCCCGAATCCCGCCGCCGTGTTTCCAATCCCCGGAGTGACATTCGCGGTCGCAGACGGCTCGGCCCCCAATCGATTGGTGTTCAACGTGACCGTCCCGCCCGAAACACCCGCCGGGATCTATCCGCTGTGGGTCCGGTCGCAGGCGGGGATCAGCAAGTCGGTCGCGCTCGCCGTCGACCGTCTGCCCCAGATCGCGATCACCGCAGCGACAGTCGACAAACCGGCAACGCTGCCGGCCGCGTTCTACGGGTCGTTGTCCGGAGGCCAGCAACAGCGCGTCTACTTCGCCGGAACGAAGGGGCAGCGGGTGGTCGCCGACGTCGAGTTGAAGCGCCTCGGAGCCGCCGCCAATCCCGTCGTCGAAATCAAATCGCCGGAAGGGACTCCGCTCGAAATCGGCTGGGGGCACAGTTCGCTGAAAGGTGACGCCCGCGCTGAACGGGTGCTCCCCAAGGACGGCATCTACTCCGTCGAACTGCAC
>JANMLE010000769.1:0-8057 GCA_031372385.1 Planctomycetota bacterium
TCAGCACGTCGCCAGTGACGATCTGACGCCGGTTGACCGGCTTGCCGTTGACCCGCGTCCCGTTGCGGCTTTTGCAGTCGGTGATCCACCATGTGCCATCGAAGTGCAGTTCACAGTGCCGGCTGGAAATGGAGGCCTCGGGAATCTGCAGGTCGCAGCCATCGGCGCGGCCGATCACAATGGGTTCCCTGACCAGTGGGATGGCCGGTCCGCCGCCGAGGGGACCAAGAACCTGGCCGCGATGCGGCGCGCGGAACTCGGCGGGTGTCCCGTCACGGACCGTGGTGACTTGATGATCGATGACCGTTGGCTCGGCCTGTGTACCGGCCGGTTCCGTGGTGGCTCCCTCTCCCGACAGGCGCGGCGATTTCCCTGCGCCGAATGTCGACTGACTTTCCGATGTCCGGGCGACGGAACTGAGCTTCGTCAGCCGCGTGGTCGAGCTCGCCGAACCCGCGGCGATCGGCCGGCTCTTGTGCATCTCGGCCACGCGGTCCAGCGCGTTGCGGGTTCTCTCGGCCTGGATCTCCTGAAAATCGAAGGAGATCGGTTTGGGCTTCGACCACGGGGCGAGAGCCTTCGCCGCGGCCGCCGCCGACTCGAAACGATCCTCCGGCCGCTTGGCGAGCATCCTGGCCACAATGTCGGCGACCTCCTGGGGAATGTCCGGCACGAATTCACGCACCGACCGCGGGGCCTGTGTTTGATGGGCTTTGATGACGTCGTTCGGATTCCGCAACGGGAACGGAGTGTCGCCGACCAGTGCGGCGTACAGCGTACACCCAAGTCCGTAAACATCCGACCGGGCATCCGCGGTCAGACTGTCCAACGCCTGCTCCGGAGCCATGAATGCGGGGGTTCCAATGCACTCGTGACCGAAGATCATGGCGATGGAGAATTCGTCGCCAGCCTCCCCTTCGCGCATCATCGCCAGCCCGAAGTCGAGCAACTTGAGGTGGCCATGCCGGTCAATCAGCAGATTCTGGGGCTTCACGTCACGGTGGACCCAGCCGCGCTGATGGGCGTGATGCAGACCCAACGCGGCCTGGCGGGCGAAGTCACACGCCAGCCCCCACGGAAGCCGTTTCCGTCGCAGCAACAGCTCCAGCAAGCTCGGACCTTCGACGAAATCCAAAACCATGTACAGCATGCCCCCTGCGGAACCGGTCGCCCTGGTCCGCACGATGTGGGGATGATCGAGCACCAGCCCGGCACGCGCCTCCTGCTGGAAGCGGGCCACCATGCCGCGGTCTTCCTTGAGCCGGTCGAGCAGGACTTTCAAGGCCACGACCTCGCCCGCCGTCGGATCTTCGGCGCGGTACACCCAGCCCATGCCGCCCGCGCCGAGCAGATCGAGTACCCGGTACTGATCGATGAAGAACCCGCGCGAACGGCCTTCCAGCAACCGGTCCGCCTGGTACTGCGTCAACAAACCGCGGCGCACCAGCAACGCCGACACGTCGGCATCCGTCGTCACCCCGCGCTGTTGCAGTTCCCGCGCGACCGACGCGGTTCGTTCCGGAGAGAGCAGACCGCTCTTTGCGAGATGCTGCCAGAATGCTCCGGTAATGATCGGGGTCTGCATCGTGAGCCCAACGTCTAGTGACCGGGGAGAAAGGAGACGCTTGTCGATGCGGAAGTATGGCCCGCGACTTCCACAACGACAAGACGGTTCCCGACCGATCACGCGCGGTGGCTATCACCACGTGCCGTGGTGATCGACCCGGCGGATCGACAGCGAATCCTCAATCCAGCGACCCCACCGAGTTTGTCGCAGTGGCATCTCCACAACTCGACGATTGAGTCCCTGTTTGATGCTTGTCACTTGGAGTACGTCCCCGATTCAGACATTCGCTGTCTCCCTCAATTCGCTGTCGCCTCTTCGTCCTCACGGAGAAATCGACAGCGAATTGAAGGAAACAGCGAATGGAAAGCGTGCGGAAATCTGCCCGACCGCAGGTTGCATTCACACCTGGCCTTGAATCGCACGCGGCCCAAAAGTTGTGTCGATACGAATGAGCTTGTCTCAGCGGCCCGCGTGATGACTTTAACGACAGGACCGATTGTCCCACGGACCTGTCCAAGGAATGGTCTCGGCCGGGTATTCAGGCAGTAGCGGTGATACCGCGTGCTGCCGATACACAGCGACAGTTCGATGTCGTTGTTGTCTGATGTCGGGATGGCTTGAGGATTGAGCCCACCCCAAGGCATCCCTTGCAGGCAGACAACCCGTGCCAGCTTCAGGGAGGAACGTGATGGCCGTCATGCTCGGTTCGCGGACTCGATCGCTTGTCTATGCCGTGCTCGGTTGTCTGACACTGGCCGGACGGTGTCCCGCGCAGGTGGCTCCCGCCGTGTTGCCGCACGGTCAGGCCGTTCCCCAGGGTGAGTTCGTCAACCGCGTGATCAAGGATGCGACGGGCGACCACAAGTATGTGGTGTTTGTTCCCGCCAATTACACGGTCGACAAGAAGTGGCCGGTGATCATGTACCTGCACGGAGCCTGCAACCGCGGCACCGACGGCCGTTCCCAGTTGGTGTCGGGATTGGCGCCGGCGCTCCGGTTGCGGCAGGCCGACTATCCCTTTTTGGTGGTGTTTCCGCAGTGTGAGGACACACAAAGCCGCGTGCTGGGCGGATGGATCGATCAGCGCGAGGATGCGGAACGGGCCCAGAAAATCCTGGATGCCGTCGAGCGGGACTACAGCGTCGACACGAAGCGCGAGTGTCTGGTGGGACTGTCGATGGGCGGTTCGGGGGCGTTCGACATGGCCGCCCGGACACCCCGTCGGTGGGCGGCCCTCGTCCCGGTCAGCGCTGCGGCGAACACGGCCGATGCCCCGAAATTGGTCGGGATTCCGACGTGGGGCTTTCATGCGATCAGCGATCCGTTGGTGCCCACCCACAGCGTGCGGGACATGGTGGCCGCCATCAACGTGGCGGGCGGGCGGGCGTATTTTTCCGAGGTGCCCACGCACGGACATGATCTGAGCAACGTGGTGTTCACGCAGCCGGCGTTGACCGAATGGCTGCTTGATCCCAGCCGGGAACCGAAACAGGATCTGACCTGGACGGAACCGAAGGGCTACACGAGCGGGCTCGAGTTGGAAGTGCCGTTTGTGCCGGGGGCCGAGATGGCCCGCGCGAGCCGCCTGCGCATCTGCAAAGACGTGCTCGATGCGCTGTGCCATTCCGCCCCCGAAAAGCTGGCCGCCAAGCCGATGGCGGGCCATGTCGGCGGAATCCATCAGACCACCACCGTGGGTGGCTTCCTGCCGGTCGACGTCGCGCTGTCGGGTCTGCACTATCAGGGATTCGTCGAACGGATCCGCATCATCCCCAAGGCTCCGAACCGGCTGATCCTTCAGGCCGGATTGCGGAATCTCACCATGACCGTTTCGAACTCGCAGTTGAGCGGCAAGCTGCTGCTGTCTGCAACCGCCGGGCCGATGCACGTCGTGATCGGTCATCGCGAACCGGTCTGGCTGACCGTGGAACTGCGGCCCCGCGTCGAGAACCGCCGCCTCGTTCTGAATCCGGTCGCGATGGATTTTCAGATTCCCGCCAACAACTGGTATGTGACGGAGCCGTCGAACGTGAGTGTTCGCGGAATGCCGTTCCTGAACGGCAAGGTTTCCGACGGACTGGTCGACGGGATCTACTCGCGCAAGGGGGAATTTGAACGCCAGGTCCTGAACAGCGTGCCGGGACTCGTTCAGAACCTCGAAGCCAGGATCAACGACGTGATGCTTTCCAAGACCACCAGCATCGGGCAGATCACGATGCCGATCTGGCAACCGCGCATCAGGACATTCCCCGAAGAGATCCTCATCGACGATGACGGCATCACGCTCGTCCAGGGAGTGGTGGTTGGCGCATTGGGGAGCGTCCCCAAAGATTTCAAGATGCGAAAGTACGCTGCCCTGGTGGAATTCCCGCCGGCGGCCAAGACCGGTGTGGAGATCGACATCGCCGAAACGGTGGTTCCCGCGTGGAGTGAACTGATCGTGGCCGGACAGGTCAATTGCTTCAACGTGAATGACTTCGCGCCGACGGAGTATCACACGCTCGCCAACCGCGAGTATCTGCAAGAGATCATCCCCGATCTGAAGAAGTTCGGCGACGACTTGGAGGCGAACGTCGTCTTTCGGTTGCGGGATCCGATTCACCTGTTGGATCCCGCCCCCTCCGGCGAACCACAACCGTTGGAACTGGGGCCGGGCAATCCCGTGACGCTGTCGTTGTCATCCGTCCCCCTGCACGTCGCGATGCGGAAGAAGGGTGAGTCAAAGTGGACTCCCGTGGGCGAACTCGACCTGCGGATCGACAAGGACTATTCCCCCCACATGCGGAAGCCGGACTTCGTGCGCCGCGGCCCGGCGTTCACGGCCGTGAACGGGCCGTTCCGAATCACCCCCAAGTGGACGTTCGCGCCGGGCTACGAGGCGGAGAACAAGGATGTCGATGAACAACGGTTCGCGGCCAGCGTCTTGAAGGCGCGTGCGGCGGCTGAATTGGTGGACGGCGGCAAGCCCGACTCGATCCAGGATGTCGTCCTGAACGGCGTGCCGTTGCGATTGGAACTGTTGGACTGGCAAAAGAAACATCTGGTCATCCAGTTTCAGTTGCCGGGAGTTCTGTTGTCGAACGACTCCCACGAATCCCTGACGTATGAAGTCCGGGGCCCCAACACCGAATGGAGCAAGCCGCGCACGCTGGCACCGGGGGAATTCGACGAATACCGCGTCCCCTACCCGCTGACATGGCGCCGCCGCTCGGGAACGGAAACGCAGTTCTACACGCTGCCGCTCGGCAAGGAGATTTCGTTCCGCACAGATCCCAAGCCGGGCATGGTGCTGGTCAGGCATGCGGATGACGTGCAGGACGCGCAACTCGTCCCGCGATGACGTGACAGGTTTCGATCACGAACCTCCCGATCCCGGATTATTCACCACGAAATACACGAAATACACGAAAGGGAATACGGTGAGGCAGGTTGCGTGACATGCCAGTGCGTGCGTGAAACGACACGGTGTTTCTGATGACATTCGACTCAACCTCCGGACTTTCGTGTCTTTCGAGTATTTCGTGGTTCAAGTCATGAATGACGTGACCGACAAAAGTCCGCGTAGCACGGACGCCTCGTCCGTGCGCCTGAAATCGCCCATGACCTTCGCGCACGGACGAGGCGTCCGTACTACGAAGCGCTGTCCAAGTGGCTTCTGTCGGTCACGTCATGAATAATCCGGGCGATGGTCGCTCGATCACGCGGGTTCCGCGGCGGGTTCGCTGCGGGCGACGCAGGCGGCAATGGCCAGGTCGCCGGTCACATTCACCACCGTGCGGCACATGTCGAGGATGCGGTCGACGCCCAGAATGATCCCGATCGCCGCGCCGGGAACTCCGACCGACTGCATCACGACCACGATCAGCGGCAACGATCCGCCGGGGACGCCCGCCGTGCCGACTCCCGCCAGGATCGCCATCAGCACCACCGTGAACTGCTGACCGGCCGTCAGATCGACTCCCATCACCTGCGCGAGGAACAGCACCACGACCCCCTCGTACAGCGCCGTGCCGTTTTGATTGCCGGTCGCGCCGACGGTCAGCACAAAATTGGAGACCCGTGTCGGCAGCTTGAGCTGGTCCTGCGCCACCTCGATCGCCGTCGGCAACGTCGCGCTCGATGACGATGTTCCGAACGCCACAAGCATCGCTTCGGAGACGTCGCGGAAGAACGACCACGGAGACCGGCGCGCGAAGACCATCACCACGATCGAATAGACGACGAACAGTTGCAGCGACAAGCCCAGCAGCGCCGTGATCACGAACCAGAACAGCGTCTGGAGAATGCTGAATCCCAACTGCGCCGACAGGGCAAACACCAGGCAACCGGCACCGACCGGCGCCAGCTTCATCGCAAAGGTGATCACCGCCATCGAGATCGCATACAGCCCTCGCAGGCACGCGACAAACGTCTGCGTTTCCTCGGGCCGCGACGTCACCGCAATGCCGCAAATCAGTGAGAACACCATCACGGCCAGCATGCCGTTCCCCTTCGAGCTCCCATCGACGGCGCCGACCATCTCCTGCAGCGGATTCTCCGGCAGCAGGTTCACCAGCACGTCGCGCACCGGCTTGGCCTCCTTCGCGCGATCCATGTTCTTGGAGGCATCGGCCGCATAGTCGTCGAGAAGCTTCTGACGCTGCTCGGGCGTCAGCGAGTTGCCGGGCTTGAATCCGTTCACCAGTCCGACCCCGATCAGCACCGCCGCGGTCGACAGGATGGCGGTGAAGCCGAGAGTCTTCAGACCCATCCGGCCCAGCTTGCGGATGTCGCCGATCTCGACCACCGCCAGCGTCAGCGCGGAAAACACCATCGGCACCACGACCATGAACATCAGCCGCAGAAACACGTCGCCCACCGGCCGGGCCCAATAGATCGCACTGTCGAGCCAACCCAGTCGCCCATTCGAGTCCGTGTCCGACAGGACGTACTCAATGAATCCGTCCACCTTGTCATTGGCATTCAGGTCATACCACTGCCCCTTCTCGCAGACGCCCAGCCCGTTGGCGAGCAATCCGAGCGAGACTCCAACCACGAGGCCGATCAGAATCTTGGTGTGCAGCGGCATGCCACGGCGAACTGCGGTGTCCTCGGAAAGTTCGGTCATCGAATTCCTTCAGCGAAACGAAGCAAGCCAATGTCGGCGTGGCCGCAGTGAAACGTCCGATTGGAAAAGAAACAGGCAATTCCACGTTTAGCTCCAACGCCAACGGCGTGGGAGCGGATGAGGGCGAACCGTTCATCGCGCGCACGCCGTTGGCGTGGCGGCTACACGTCTCGCATCAGATCGGGCGGTAGTCTAACCGCCACGCCATCGCACCGCACGGTCGCTCGATTGACTTCGGTTCAACGATGCGAGAGAAGAATTCCGCTGACGCGAATTTGAAGATCTGTGTCCCAGTGGAGTTGCCAGCATGATGACGATCAAAGATGTGCTGAATCAGTTTCGCGTTTCGCCGGACGAGAAGTTCAAGCTGCGCGATCACGATTGCGGGTGGGAGGGAGACACGAAGCTGCCCGAAGAAGAACGTCGCCTCACCGCGGCCCAGCTCTTGGAAAAAAACATCGAAGACCTGTCGGACGCCCAGGGACTGCTGCACGCGTCCGATACATGGTCGGTGCTCGTCGTGCTCCAGGCGATGGACGCCGCCGGGAAGGACGGGACCGTCAAGCACGTGCTGTCGGGCGTCAATCCGCAGGGGGTGCAGGTCGTCAACTTCAAGCGTCCGTCGGACGAGGAATGGGACCACGATTTCCTCTGGCGCTGCGTCAAGGTTCTGCCGGAACGGGGGCGCATCGGCATCTTCAACCGGTCGTACTACGAGGAAGTATTGACGGTCAAAGTCCATCCCGAACTCGTCGCCAACCAGCGCATCCCGGACGCCGATCCGACGCGGAACAAGTTCTGGAAGAACCGGTACGAAAGCATCAACGACTTCGAACGGCATCTGACCCGCAACGGCACGCGGGTCGTGAAGTTTTTCTTGAACGTCTCGCGCGACGAACAAAAGCGTCGGCAACTCGAACGGATCAACGACCCGAAGAAGAACTGGAAATTCGCCGCCGGAGATCTGATCGAACGGGCGCACTGGGACCAGTACATGGAGGCGTTCGAATCGATGCTGCGGGAAACGAGCACCAAGCAGGCTCCGTGGTATGTGATCCCCGCCGACAAGAAATGGGTCTGCCGCTCGCTGGTCGCCGCCATCCTGGCCCACGAGATCCGGCAGTTGGATCTGAAGTACCCGACGCTCACTGACGAACAACTCCAAGTCCTGGCCCAATGCAAGCTGCAGTTGGAGTCGGAAGACGCGGTATGAGGGACGGGAATTGAAAAATGCAAAATGCAAAATCCAAAATGCGGAGAGGCGGACTCTTATACCTCGCGCGTCCGAGGGTGAGTCGTGTAAACGCGGGGGGGGAGCCCCCCCCCGCGTGTGCGGGGAAAGCCGCCGAAGACCCGGGGCGGGGGCCCCCGGGTGAAAAAACA
>JANMLE010000819.1:0-1800 GCA_031372385.1 Planctomycetota bacterium
CGTCGCGATGAACGCGGCGGCGGTGGTGCGACACCAGGCCGAACAGGCCAGCGCCAGTGAACCGACCTGCAACGCGGTCACGCTGAGTGTCCAGGCCAGCGACAGGATGTCGCGTTCGTTCACGCCCCCCAGGCTGTAGGCCACCGCGACCAGCGGCAGTGACAACATCACGAACGAAGCCATCGGGACCAGGCGGCTGAAGAGCTTGCCGATCAGGATCGACCACGGACCGAGCCGGGTCAGCAACAGCAGCGACAGCGTGTCGCGCTCTTTCTCGATCGTCAGGACACCGCTGGTCATCGCCGGCAGGAACAGGTACAGCCCGCAGAACTGCAGCCACGCCAGCCCCTCGAAGAACTGCCGGCCGCGTCCCAGAAAGGCGAACGACTGGTTGGACCAGCCTCCCAATTCACTCCAGAAGACCCACAGCGTGAACCCGTACAGGACCACCGCGTAGATCACGCGCAGGACGTACGTCCGGCGGCGCGCCGACTGCTCGGTCAATTCCCGCGTCAACAACGGGAACAACGAGGCGAGGTGCTGCGGCAGTTGTCGCAGACCGCGAATCAGGGGCGCGGCGAGACTCGACGGATTCATGCGGTCGCTCCCCCCGGTTCCGTTCGTCCGACCCAGTCCGAGAAATCCCGCAGGGCACGGCGGCGCAGGAAGATCCACAGCCCGATGTAGACCGCAACATGCATCCCGAGACCGATGAACGCGGTGTCGGCCAGAACACCGTCCATGGGCGAAATGTCTGTCCCGTTCAAATTCCAGTTCGGCAACACCGGATGAGCATTGTTCACAGTCTGCCGATGAAACAGCACTCGCGCGGGACTGAACCAAGTCACCCATTCGATCGCGGGGGCGATCGGGTCGACGCCCCATCCCATCGCCACCAGATTCACGATGAGGTACGGGGCCACGCACACGGTGATGACCACAGCCAGTGTCGACAGGACCGCCTGCGTCTGGTTCTTCAGACGGAGCGCCAGATGAAATGCGATCCACTGGATCAGCCGGGGATAGACAATCATCGCGAACGTCATCCCCAGGATTTCGTGGCGGAACACCAGTCCCTCCGCCGAGTCCGATTGGAACAACTGCAAACCGCGGACGACGTACAGAGTCCACGTGGCCTGAAAGATCAACAGCGTGGCGAACGGGACGGTCAGCACGCCGATCAGGCGGCGGACTCCGGCCAGTTTCTGCGACACCAGTTCGGTTTGAGTCAGCGGCGTCACCAGCAGGACATCCAGCGTCTGCCGCGAGCGTTCGGACGCCAGCACGTTGGTGGTGTGAACCGCGACCGCCAGAGCGGCGATCGGCCAGAGCATCGTCAGGAAGAACGCGGTCGGCCCGTTGAAGGAATGGCTCTGCGCATCCAGCACCGTCCAACTGATCGCCAGCGCCAGCGGGACTTCCAGCACGACGAGGAATCGGAACAGGTAACGCACCGTGCCGAGCGACCGCTTGCGAGTCTCACGCCACGCGATCGGATCGAACAGCGGGCCGGAATCCCGCTCGTGAATGAGCACCACGCCCGTCGTCTGCTGGTTCAATTCCTCGAAGAACGCATCGAGCTTCTTGAAGAGTTCCAGCAGCAGATTGCGCGGCGGGACAAACGCCCTCGCCACCAATTGATGTTGCGCTGCGACAACAAGCGCCAACGTCACCACCAGCATCGGAAATGACATGCAAACCAGTCCAATGACAAGATCGGCCGTCGACATACCCCCGCGGCTTGGTGCGGTCGCACCCGCTGAAAGTGCGACGCCCAAGACCGGCGCAAAACAGGCCGCC
>JANMLE010000339.1:0-1120 GCA_031372385.1 Planctomycetota bacterium
TGCTCATCGGGAAGCTCCTTCTTCCGGAACGTGTCGTGAGATAACCCGTTCTGAATTAGGAGCTTCTCGCTTTCTCGCCTAGAACAGCTTTCCTTAAGTTGGTGCGTATGGGGCGCTGCACATCCGGCCCATGCAGAAGTCGCTGACGCCGATGAACCTCAAGTTCGCCGCAATGAATCTCAAACGGAACCGGGGGATGTCGGACATCACGGGAGTCACGGGACTGCTGATCATCGACGCCATCCTGAACGGCGAACGCAACCCGCTGAAGCTGGCCGCACTGCGTGACGAGCGTTGCCGCCACGACGAGGCGACGATCGCCAAGGCGCTGGTCGGCACCTGGCGTACCGAGCACCTCTTTACGCTGAAGCAAGTCCACGAGTTGTACCGGACGATGCCACGCCTGATCGCGGAGTGCGACGCGCGGATCGAAGAGCACCTGCAATCGCTCACCGACCGCACCGTCCCCCGACTCGTCGATCCACACGGCGAACCGCCGCGCGACGATCTGCCGCCCGCGCGGAAGTAGCCACGCCGCAAAGGCCGCGTCGCGTTCGACGCCCAGCCGCTGCTCATACACAATGGGCGGGTGTCGATCTCACGCGGATCGACGGCATCGACACCAACACGGCCCTGACGGTCATCAGTGAGATCGGTCCGGACATGTCCCGCTGGCCCACGGAAAAACACTTCGCCAGTTGGCTGGCCCCGTTCCCCCAACACCCGTGCCCCGACAACCGCGAGTCTGATGTTCCTCAGGAGCCTTCATCGCTCCGCGTAAAGAAAGCCGTGTGTGAATGGACCCCGGCGTCAACAATCGGCACCGAACCTCGCGAACGGCGTTCTTCACGCGGAGCGGCTGTGAAGAAATGAGCCGCGACCGTCAGGAAGCGGTCACAAGTCCTTGCAAGTCACCACTCCCTCACGGTCGCGGCTCGAAAGATTCACGGCCTCGGAGCGATGAGGGCTACTTGGAAGCAGAAGGACTTGCGCAGGCCGACAAGAAACGAAACGTTAGTCCTGAAGTAAGCGAACTCTTTGGGCAGTTATTGCAAGAAGTGGTGAATGAAAAGAAATCCCTCCGTGATTTGTGGTGTTTGAAGGTTGTGGACAGAACCTC
>JANMLE010000855.1:0-2302 GCA_031372385.1 Planctomycetota bacterium
GACCTGCTGATGCTGAAGGACAAGTACGGCAGCAAGCGGCGCACGGAAATCAGCGACCTGGAACTGGGTGACGTCAACCAGGAAGACCTGATCACCGAAGAGCCGATGGTGGTGACGCTGTCGCAGCGCGGCTACATCAAGCGCATCCCGCTGAACACGTACCAGGCGCAGAACCGCGGCGGACGCGGGATCACCGGGGCCAAGGCGGACGACGAGGACGCGATCGAGCACCTGTTCGTCTCCAGCACGCACGACTGGCTGCTGTTCTTCACCGACAAGGGAAAGGTGCTGTGGGAGAAGGTGTACAACCTCCCCATGCAGGGCCGCACGAGCAAGGGCAGGGCACTGGTCAACCTGTTGTCGCTGCCCGAAGGGGACAAGATCAGCGCCTGCGTGTCGGTGCGCGAGTTCGACGAAACCCGCTTCCTGATCATGGCCACCAAGAAGGGGCTGGTGAAGAAGACCCCGCTGTCCGCCTACAAGCGGCCGACCAAGGGTGGCATCATCGCCATCAACCTGCGCGAGGGCGACGCCCTGATCGAAGCGATGATCGTCTCACCGAACGACAACGTGTTGCTGGCGACATCCAGCGGGATGGCGATCCGGTTTGCGGCGACCGACGCGCGCAGCATGGGACGCAATACGAGTGGCGTGAAGGGGATCACGTTGACCAAGGGGGCGACCATCATCGGCATGGTGCTCGCCGATCCCGCCATGAGCCTGCTGACTGTTTGCGAAAACGGGTTCGGCAAGCGGTCTCCGATCGGCACCGGAATCGTCGAGGGCGAAGAGTCCGCCATCGCCGAGGCTCCTCTTCCCGACGACGAAGCGGTCGATGCCGTTGACGAATCGGCATCGACAGATGAAGCCGCGCTGGAAGAAGGTTCCGCCGATGAGGCTGGTCCAGACGAGGCGGCCGACGAGGACGTCGATGCCGCTGATGATGCGGCCGGTGGCGATGAAGCGACGGCCACCACGAAGGGCTACCGGATTCAACGCCGCGGCGGGAAGGGCCTGAAGGACATCAAGGTGACCGACCGCAACGGCCCCGCGGTCAAGATCCTGTCGGTCGCCGATCAGGATGAAGTGTTGATGGTGACCTCGGTGGGCAAGATCCAGCGAATCCGTGCCGGGGACATCAACGAAATCGGCCGCAACACACAGGGAGTCCGCGTCATCCGGTTGGACGAGGGCGACAAACTCGTCAGCGTCGCCCGCATCCCCAGCGACCTGGTCGAAGCTCCCGCCGCAGTTCCGCCAACGACGGAAACGCCACCGGCGCAGTAGCGGTTTCAAACCACAAGCACTCACGCGAAGCATGCGTCCTGACGTGGCGCGAAGCATACTGTGTGACGTGGCGTGTTTTTCATTCTTCACCCCGAAGGGGTCGCGGAAGCCAGCCTGGGGCAAGCGACCAACGGGAGCGCCGCCCCAGGAAATCAGGTGCCAGCGTGTTGTGCCCTGTAGGGGCACCGGAAATGTTGGCAGGTTCCTTCGCTCTTTCAGAGCGATTCGATCTCACGGCTGCGACGACCACGGGGCGGCGCTCCGAAGCGTCGCTGGCCCTGGGCTGGTTTCCGAAACCCCTTCGGGGAAAGTGCAAGACGTGCAACTCCCAAAAGCGTGAACGCGTGTGTCGGGAGATGCCGCGTGGAATCGTCCCGCGCTGACGCTTCGGTTTGGTTTTCAAACCGCGTCACCAGTCGCCCACGCGACGAGGCTCGTCAACTACGGACGTGAGAAAGTCGACCACACGCTGCACGGGATCGCCGGGTGTTGTCGTCAAGTCGGCCACTGGAACTCCGTGCCAGCTCGGACCGGCCGGATCGTCGGCATGAAGCTGGATGCAGACCGAGGCCAAGTCTGCATTCGATCCCGCGCGGACCAGTTGAACTCCGGGAAAGCGGGTTTGCAGGCTGGCTTGTTGCGGGGCGATCGATGCCAGCGCAGAGTCCTGACACGCGACGATCAGCGGACGAGTTGTCAGGCGGGCGTGCAACCGGGCCACGGTTTCTCGCAGCAGCGGGTGCATCAGCGCGGGCGCGACTTCGGCCAGCGGATCGATCACGAACCGGCGGTACCATGCGGCCGGATGAGGCAACGTCAATCGGGGTGTCCTGAGCACCAGTTGATCGACGAAGAGCAGATCCAGGTCGATGGGCCGCGGTCCCCAACGGAGGTCGCGGGTTCGACCGAGACCGGTTTCAACCGCCTGCAACAGCTCCAGCAAATCGACGGGCGGGAGCGTCGTGGTCAGGGAGAACACGGCATTGAAAAACGCGCCGCCCGCGTGCGCACCAAC
>JANMLE010000860.1:0-1695 GCA_031372385.1 Planctomycetota bacterium
TCGCATTCGATTGGTTGGTCCTTGGGACTTCACGTGGCGGGCGACGCCTGAAGCCAGGGACGATTCGGACGGATTGGAAATCCGTCCTACGAAGTCGGGGAGCATCCAGATGCCCTGCGACTGGCAGGCCCTCTTCGGTGCTGCGGCGGGATGCGCCACATTCTCCCGCCGGTTTCATCGGCCGACGAATCTGGACGCACACGAACAGGTCGTGATTGTCCTGACGGGCGTCGGTGGCGACGGGACGATATCGCTCAATGGCGCGGTGCTGTCGGAGTTCACGTCCACCGCGGGTTCGGTCGAGGCTGACGTGACTGACCGGCTGCAGGCGTTCAACGTGCTGGAGGTGTGCGTTCGCTTCAGCCCCGCCTTCGAATCACTAAGCCCCGGCGGACTCTTTGCGCCGGTCGTGTTGGAGATTCGCGCTTCGTAGCAGATGACTCAAAACATCGGATCATCGGCCGCTCAACCGAGCAGTTCCGTGACGACGCGCGCGTGAGTCACGTCGGCATCGGTGAGGCTCGCATCGCGGCCCTCGTGAGGGTGCGTCAATCGGTGATGGTCGATGCCGAGAGCCCGCAGCAGCGTGGCGTGCAGGTCGTGAACGGTGACGATGTCCTTCACCGCGGCATAGCCCCAGTCGTCGGTCGCTCCATGCATGTGGCCCGATTTGAACCCGCCACCCGCCAGCCACAACGAGAAACCCCGGCGGTTGTGATCTCGGCCATCGGCTCCCTGCGAGACCGGCAGCCGGCCGAATTCCCCGGTCCAGAGCACGATCGTTTCGTCGAGCAAACCGCGCTGCTTGAGATCCTGGACCAAGGCGGCACTCGGCTGATCGGTTCGCGCACACAGCCCCTTCAGACTCTCGGCGTTCTTGCTGTGCGTGTCCCACGGCTGACCACTCAGGAAGATCTGCACGAAACGGACACCGCGCTCGATCAGCCGCCGTGCCAGCAGGCAGCGCGTGCCGTACTCCTGTGAGACAGGGTTGTCGAGGCCGTACATCTTCCGTGTCGCTTCGGTTTCACCGGACAGGTCGAGCACGTCCGGCACGGCGGTCTGCATCCGCGCGGCAGTCTCAAAGTTCGCCAGCCGCGCCGCCAGTTCGCTGTTCTCGGGATGCCGCGACAAGTGCCGCCGGTTCAGTTCATCGAGCAGAGCCAGTTGATTTCGACGCGCCTGCGGTCCGACTCCCGCCGGTGATTGCAGGTTCAACACGGGTGAGGAACCCGATCGAAACGGTGTCCCCTGGTAGACGGCCGGCAGGAACCCCGATGACCAGTTGCGTTCGCCATCGACTGGCAATCCGCCGGGATCGCCCAGCACGACATACGCCGGCAGGTTGTCGTTCATCGAGCCGAGCGCGTAGACCAGCCAGGAACCCCACGCCGGCATCCCCGCCAGAAACTTTCCGCTGTGAATAAGCCGCAGCGCCGATTCGTGATCGACCGAGTCGGTGTTCATGGACCGGACGAGACAGATGTCATCCGCGATCCGGCCCGTGTGCGGCAGCAGTTCACACAGTTCCATCCCGCATTCGCCGTGTCGCGAGAAATTGTACGGACTGCCGAGCACGTTGCCCTTCTGCTTGTCGAAGTGGATCTCCAGGTCGCCACCGGGATACGACTTGCCGTGCCACTTCTGCAACTCGGGCTTCGGGTCGAACAGATCCACCTGACTCGGACCGCCGTG
>JANMLE010000864.1:0-1181 GCA_031372385.1 Planctomycetota bacterium
CCGCCACGACGGCACCCGGAGACTCGCCGGGTGCCCGAGTCGTGTTTGGCAGAGTCGTTGTCTCTTTATCACATTTCACGTTGCAATGAATCTTCCAGACCCACACCGTATAACTGCCAAACACGGTCAGTGCAGTTGCTCGTCCTTCGGGACGTACCATTCGGACAGATCGAATCCGGGACGCAGGCGGTACCACTTCACGTTGCGGAAGCGTTTGTGATAGGCCCCGAATTCCTTGGGGATCCACAGGAACATGTACGGCTGTTCGCTGTCGAGCAGCCGGTGGAGCGACGAGTGAATCCGTTTCCGCTTGTCCTCGTCCAGCGTGACCCGCAGCATTTCGATCAGCGAGTCGGCTTGGGGATTGGCGAACGAGATCGAGTTGCTGCCGCGATTGTGTCGGCCCGCCCCCGAGCCGTGAAAGATCTGGAACGGATCGCTCTCCACCGGCGTGGCCCAACTCAGTGTGATGACGTCGCATTCCTTGGCTCGGACCTTGTCGATGAACGACGCCCACTCCAACGACTGAATCTTCAACTCGATGCCCACCGACTTCAGGTTCTTCTGCAACACTTCGCAACGTTGCAGGTTGATCGGCCGTCCCTGCGCCAGATGCAGCGTGATCACAAACTTCTCGCCATCGCGGTCCAGGATGCCGTCGTTGTCGGTGTCGATCCAGCCGGCTTCGGAGAGGAGTTCGCGGGCGGTGTCGGGATCGTAGGCCAGCGGCGCGACTTCGCGGTCGTAACCGGGACCGAAATAGTACTGCGACCCCGAGACCACCACGCCCGCTCCGTGCAGCTTCGTGTCGACGAAGTCCTGGCGGTCGAACAGCATCGCCAGCGCGATCCGGACGCGGCGGTCCTGCAACGGCGGGGCCAGCATGTTCCAGCCGAAGTAGCTGAACATCGGCGAATACCACGATGCCTGAACATAGTCGTCGCGCCGCGGCTCATTCCAGTTCGGCCAGTCCTCGAAATACTGCTCGGGGGACATGTCGTAGAAGAAGTCGATCTCACCCGCCTTAAGCGCGGCCATCGCCGTCACCTGGTCGGGGATGAACTTCACGATGATCTTGTCGACGTGGCCGGCGAGTTCCTTGTTCCAGTAGTTGGGATTGCGGACCAGTTCCACGCGGTCGCTGTCCTGCCACTTGTCGACGATGTATTGGCCGGTCCCCA
>JANMLE010000866.1:0-2025 GCA_031372385.1 Planctomycetota bacterium
GACGGCGGTCACGTTGTCTCTGCCGCCGTGGGTCAGCGCCGCGTCGACGAGGTTTTGGCAGATCTGTTGTGTGGCGTGCGGCTCGGCCAACAGGTGCTAGATCTCGGGTTCGGGGACCATGTCGGTCAGTCCGTCGGTGCAGAGCAACAGTTGGTCGCCGTCACGCAGCGGGACATGGCAGGTATCCACGTCGACGTCCTCGACCCCGCCACCGAGGCAGTTGATCAGCGTGTGGCGGAAGCCGGCGACCGCCGGATCGTTGATCGAACGCGCGACTCCCTCGGCCACGAGATGTTCGGCGAGCGTGTGGTCGTGAGTCAGGCGATGCAGCTTGGCATTGCGGAACAGATACGCGCGCGAATCGCCGACGTGAGCCACGAACGCATCGAACCCGATCGTCAACACGCCCGTCAGCGTCGTCCCCATGCCGGCCAGTGGTGAGCCTTCACCGGACTCGGCCAGCAGGCTGCGGTGAATCATCTGAATGTGAACCCTGATGGCCTCCATCACTTCGAGCGATTCCGCCTCCGAAACTTTGAAGGGCCATTTGAAGGCCGACGTGGTGAGGTCGTATCCCGACTTCAGGGCCAGCATGCTGGCAATCTCACCGAATGCCGCTCCGCCGATGCCATCCGCGACCGCCAGCGCGTAGGCGTTGTCACACAGGGGCGGATACGACTTCGGCGGCATGTTGGTCAGCAACACCTCGCGGGCCCGATACCGCCGCACGACGGCGTAGTGATCCTCGTTGTTCTTCCGCACCTTCCCCGGATGCGACAACGCTCCGAAGCTGACCCGCACCGGTTCGGTCTCCGTCCCGAAGTACTTCTCCGCCAGTTGCTCCAACTTGTCGGATTCTTTCAATTCGTATTCGACGGTGTCGGCATTCATGTCGACGATGCTCATGGGAGAGGTTCCTTCAGGCGTTCAAGCAGAGGTGGGATGAATGGTACGGTGGAGTTGGCAGCCTGTTGAAAAACCGTGGGGTACGTTTCCAACGTGCCCGGTTTCCGCGGGAAATGAGTGCGCCGTGAAAACGTGTTGATCCTCAGCGGGAGTTTAACCCGCCCGACAACTTGTTGCTCTAGCCCGGATTATTCATGGGAAAACACGGAAGCTCACGGAAGTGGAAGAGTTGCAACAAGTCGCCGAATTGCACTGCGTTTGTTGAGCAGGATTCGATCCTGTCCCGCAAGTTCTTTCTCCGCTTCCCTTCCGTGTCGTTCCGTGTTTTCCGTGGTGAATAATCCGGGCTAGCCGGTGGCAATCGGAGCGGCGGTGGAGGTGACGAAGCTGTCGGAGCCTTCGATGGAAAGGGTCGCCTTGGCGACTCCACGGGTCAGCAGGCCGTAACGCGAGTGAACGCCGGACCAGCCCGGCCTCGAACAGGGCCATGTGAGAGCCGACCCGCTTGAAGATCGGGGAAGGCCATCGTCGTCGGGGAGT
The DNA here is from genome assembly GCA_031372385.1 of Planctomycetota bacterium. Lineage (GTDB taxonomy): Bacteria > Planctomycetota > Planctomycetia > Planctomycetales > Planctomycetaceae > Schlesneria. Next base: position 1,447 of record JANMLE010000866.1, read on the forward strand.
GTGCCTCTTGACCCTGTCGGGAGAGGACCGAGCAACGAACCCTTCGCGGTCTCACCGGGGTCGTGGCGACGGCATGTTGGCAGAGGGGATCAACGCAACACGGGAAGCCCCAGTGGTGATGGCGCGTGGCCGTCAACGAGACGCCCGCGAGGGACAGGCCCGGCCGCGGTGGGTGACCTGCGACTCAACTCTCAGAGTCTATCCGAGAAGGGGCGGGAGTCTTTTCATGCCGCACGAGGTCGCTGAAAATGGCTCACATCTCGGTATTGCGGCATGAAAAAGACTCCCGACCCCCTCGTGGCGGCGGCTTTCCGGACAGCCTCCCAGTATTTCGGCTCTCCGCCAGATTTGTTGACGGTCTGTTCGGCGCGGGTCTCCTGACCCCGCCGAAACGGCTGACCGAAGGTCTCATCTTCCATTTCTTACTCGAATGGCGGTGACCCAGTATTTCGTGGTTGAGTCCAAGAAATAATCCGGGAAGGCTTCCAGCCTGTCGCTTTCGTCAACGAATCACAGGCTGAAAGCCCATGCGACGAAGTCCTTCTACAGACTGCGAAACCGACCGCGTCTACCGGGACG
>JANMLE010000924.1:0-1271 GCA_031372385.1 Planctomycetota bacterium
TACAGCACTTCCGCTGTCAGGCGTTTCGGATAGTAGCGCGAGAAGTTCTGCTTGTCCTTCAGGTTGTACTCGTTGGGGAGCGAACTGAGTTGATAGGTGGACGAATTGCAGATCGTGCGCACCAAGTCCTTCAGATCGAACTTGTGGGCGATGAAGTGCTGGGACAGACGGTCGAGCAACTCGGGGTTGGCTGGCGGATTCGTCTCGCGCATGTCGTCTTCCGGTTCGACGATGCCGCGGCTGAAGAAGTGCTTCCAATAGCGGTTGACGAGGGCCTTGGCGAAGAACGGATTCTGCGCGTCGGACATCCAGTCGGCCAGCAGAATCCGGGGATCGTCCTCGGCCTTCAGGGTCAGCGGTTGTCCGCCGAGACCGGTTGGCGAAAGCATCTTGCCGGAGCGTTCGTTGCGAGCCTGGGCCGGCCCTTGGTTGTCGACCGCGAAGATCCGCTTGTCGCGAACCTGGTTGTTGCCACCGATGATGTTCTTGCGGCCGACCCGGCTGAAGAACGCCGCCAGACCGTAGTAATCGTCCTGGCTCCACTTTTCAAACGGGTGGTGGTGGCAGCGGGCACACTGGATTCGCAGACCCAGGAACAACTGCGAGACGTCCTCGACCTGCTCGTTGGGCTGGTCGACTTCGCGATACCACGCGACGGGCGGATTGTCGTCGGCGTTGCCGGACGCGGTGAGGATTTCACGCACGAACTGATCGTAGGGCTTGTTCTCGTAGAGGCTGGTCCAGATCCAGTTGTGGAACGCATAGGTCGGAGAGACCGCATCGTTGGTGCGGCGCTTGTTCCGCAGCACCAGGTTCCACTTGTTGGCGAAGTAGTCCGCATAGGCGGGGGAATCAAGCAGGCGGTCGATCACCTTGGCCCGCTTCTGGGGATCGGTGCTGGCCAGGAACTCGGAGGCTTCCGCGTCCGTGGGGAGGGTTCCCGTCACATCGATGTAGATGCGGCGCAGGAACGTGCCGTCATCGCAGATGGGTGACGCGGGGATGCCGAGCACATCGAGCTTGCCGACGACGGCCGTGTCAATGAAGCTCTTGATCGCGGGCTTCTGGGCGATTTCGGCACCCAGTGGAATCGTCGAGCGGAACGTGGCGACCTGGCCCTGATAACGCGCCATGACGGCCACTTCACCGGCCAGATCCAAAGTCTTGACCAAGCCCGAGACCGTCACTTCGGCCATTTCCGGATCGTTGGCTTCGAACAGCGCCATGCGGGTCACGTCTTCGGTCGATCCGTCGCTGTACGTGGCCATCAC
>JANMLE010000974.1:0-2666 GCA_031372385.1 Planctomycetota bacterium
CCGGCGGCGATCAGGCTGAGGACTCCGGCGGTCTTGTCCCAGTCCTCCCACATCAGGCTGCCGAAGGCGCCGGTGTAGGCCACGAGCAGCAGGGCGGGGGTGACGGGATAGCCCCAGGTCTTGTACGGGCGGGGCAGGTTCGGCTTGGTGAATCGCAGGACATACACGGCGGCCACGGTCAGGCCGTAGAAGATCAGGCCGGCACAGATGACCGAGTCGGTCAGGCCATCGAAGGCTTTGTGGAGTGTGGGCGGTTTTTTCAGGGGCTCCGGCTGGGCGACATTCTCCGGACTCGTTGTCGCATCCACTGTCGTGATGTTTCCTGTTGCGGGTTTCGGCGCGACTGCGACCGCGTCGGTGGAGGGCGCTGGAAACATCGTCTGGTAGGTGAACCAGACCACCAGCAGCGTCGTCCAGACCGCTTGGATGATGATCGAATTGGCCGGTGTCTGCCGCGTGGGATGAATCTGCTGCACCCAGCGCGGGACCAGACCGTCGCGCGCGACGGCGAAGTAAATGCGCGGGCCGGTGATCATGTTCGAGTTCGTCGCGCCAAACGTCGAGCACATCACGCCGAGCGCCGCGATCTTCGCTCCCATCGAGCCGAACAGCACCCGGAAGACGTCCGCCGCGACGGTCTCGCTCTCCGCCAGATGGCTGGTGGTCAGCGTCAGGTGGTAACTGAGAATCGCGCCGACATAGACGACGATCACGATGCCGAGTCCCAGCATCAGGGCTCGCGGGACATTGCGCTGCGGTTCGCGGATCTCTTCGGCCACCGGACCCAGGTTGATCCAGCCGTCATACGGCCACAGCACGGCGATCATCGCAACGCCGATCGCTTTCCAGAAGCTCAGGCTGCTCGTGTCGCCGGGCGGACCAGAACCCCATACCGGCTGCAGATTGGCCGGCTCGACTTTGCTCAGCAGGAACGGGAGCAGGATCAGTCCGGCGAGGAACGTGACCTTGGCGACCGTGGCGACGTTTTGAACGCTCGCACCCCACCGCGTGCTGAACATGTTGGTCAGCGACAGTCCCAGCACGATGGCGACCGCCAGCACGCCCTGCGCCCAGATCTCCATCGGGACGAGCTCTGTGAAATAGATGACCGTCGCACACGCCAAGGCTCCGACGGAACCGGTTCGCACGACCCAGAACTCGGTCCATCCCCACAGGAACGCGGGGAGACGGCCATAGGCTTCGCGCAGGTACAGGTACGGCCCGCCCGCCTGCGGGTACATCGCCCCCAGTTCGGCAAGCGCGAGAGACCCGCACAACGTGACGATGCCGACCCCGACCCAGATCGACAGGATCGGCAGGAAGCCGTACGCCTGCAATTCCCGGTCGACGTTGCCAACCTTCAGAAAAATCCCCGATCCGATGATCGACCCGACGACCAGCATCGTCGCATCGAACAGGCTCAGGATGCGCGGCAGGGCGGGCTGGGAGGAAACCGGCGGAACGGATTCGTCAGGCATGCTCGCGATTCCAGAACCAGGGGGCGGCGACCAACGAAAACAGCGGCAGCACTGTAACGACTGCCCGCCCGTTCGGCGCGTCACCCGGTTCACACAACTCTGGGTCGAACTGTCGCGCCGATACCGTGACAATCCGACCGGCCCGTGTGTGTTGCCAATCATGAAGGTCGGTGAGAACCATGTTTTCGTCGATGAACGGCTGCGACAGCTCCGCAACGTCGAGAACACCGGCGAATGGTTGGACTTCGAGCCAGTTCATAAGGAACCGGCTCGAATCAACTTCCCGGATTGACACTGGTGCACCGCCGTCTGCCACCGCCGCGCCCTCTTCAAAAGCGATGGCAATCTCTGGACCAACTACTGGCACCCCGCCAACTCCGCCTGATTCCACCCAGAAGGAGATGCTCACCGTGTGCAGGTGTTTCGCACTCCAATCGATTTCCATCCGGACCGGCAATTGCCGCCGCGCGGCTCATCTGGAAGGTCGTCGTCCGACAGCGTAGACAACCGAAGGGCCGCGTTGGTTCCCAGAACTCTTTCTATTACCTCGCCGGCAACGCACTTGGCGTTGAGGGAAGCGGTGGTCAGGCTCCCCGTGCCGGTCGCAGTGCCCCTTGATGCGATGGCGATTGAGGGTCGTCGATTGCACCGCAATCAACGGCATCTTGGTCGCAGTGGCGGTCCGCGACACCCTTGCAGTCTCTGTTTCGCGGTTGCAAAGTGTGCCACATCGGCCCTTAACTTACATTCCGATTTCGTTCCGAGCAGAAACAGATGTCTTCACAGCCGCATTACCAAACCGACTTTCCTCCGGGTGAATTTGAGCGTCGGCGCGAGCGGGTCTGCGAAGAGATCGGCGATGCGAAGGCGGTCATCGCGGGGGGCTCGGCCACTGGGGCGTTTGACCGGTTTCGGCAGACGAACGAGTTCTATTACCTGTGCGGGGTCGAAGTGCCGCAGGCGTATCTGATGCTCGATGGCAAGATGCGCTGGACGACGCTGTATCTGCCGCGGCGTGATGCGAAACTCGAACGGAGCGAAGGACCGCAACTCAGCGCGAGCATTCCCGATGAGGTCCGGCAACTGACCGGTGTGGACGAAGTGAAACCGCTGGAAGGGCTGGCCGAGGACATCCGGGAAGCGACACGGTTGTTCACGCCCCACGCCCCGGCGGAAGGGCGTCAGGCG
>JANMLE010000356.1:0-1455 GCA_031372385.1 Planctomycetota bacterium
CGTTTCCGCGACTTCAGCATCAACGTCGGCCACCGGGGACTCGAAGTCTGTCTGAGCGACCGGTAGGAAGGCTTCGACGGCCTCCGCTTCCTCAAGCTCAGGGGCGACGGATGATTCCTCGTCTCCCGATTCTTCCAAGACCTCGACCACCGGCCTTCCGGTCGGTGGTTCGACCGCTTGGACCCGTGAGGGCTGCGGACGCGCCTGCATCTCGTTCATGTTCCGCATCGGTCGGGCCTTGCCCATAACTTCCGGCGGATGTTCACGCTTGGGACCACTCGAAGACGGGGCAACTGCGGTCGCAGTCGCGGGGCCTCCGCTGGACCGGATAATGTCCATGACGCGATCTCGCTCCTCGGGCGAGATGCTCGCCAGAGCCGAGTTTTTGATCGTAATTCCGGCCTTGGAGCAATAATCGATCAACAATTTGCTGTCGATGTCGAGCTCTTTGGCAAGCGCAATGATACGGATTTTCAAACGCAAGTCCCTCGTTCGGAGAATGCACTGACGCGCCAGGCCGCTGTACCGCGTCAGTTCATCAACACCGCTTCCAACCGTTCACGTCAAGCAGCCGAAGGCTCTCAGCCGCGGTTCCGCTCTGACGTCGCATGCTCCGGGTTGCCAGCCCAATCATCAGCAATTCCAATCCGCAATCCACTGTCGATCGAAAAATTTTTACCACTGTGAGTCTGATTTCGCGGCCATCTCTTTTCCGTCGTCGAATTCCCGTTGAGCCGTGGATGCGCGATTGAATTCAAGTGCCATTACTCGGTCTCGGTCGCCGGCTGGACCTCACCCGGCATGGAGCCTTCAGTACTCGCCTGTGGCTCCTTCTCTACGCCAGCGGTCGCGTCCGATGAGACTTCACCGTTTTTTGAGGGTTCCCCGTCGCTGGACGGTGCCTCAACAGACGCGACATCAACCACGGATGACTCGACAGCGGTCGTCTCGGCCGACGCCACAGCGGCGACGGGTGTTTCAGTGGTCGGTGCTGTGGCTGGTGGCGATACTTCGGCGGGTCGACCATGTCTTGTGTCGCCCGCAAAGCCCTGGGATCGTTCCGTCGCCCGTCTTTGACGCTGTTCCGCCTCCAAGCGTTCGCTCTCCTTTTCGGAGTAGCCAACGATCACGCTGCATTCGTCGTCCGTGAGACCACCCAATTCCGCCAACTGATCCGGTTCGATCACGGACAGATCGTCGAAACTCAGGAATCCCTGGGCGACCAGGTTTTCGGCCAAGTCCGCCGTCACGCCGGGGATTTCGGCGAAGGCCTGGACTGATCGTTCCAGTTGCTCGTCGAGTTCCTCCCGCGTCATGACCTCAATGTCCCATCCCACGAGCTTGGAGGCCAGTCGCACGTTTTGACCGCGTTTTCCGATCGCCAGTGAAAGCTGGTCGTCCCGCACCAAGACGATGACTCGGCCCAGCATCGGACACAGGATGACGTCTTCCACT
>JANMLE010001002.1:0-2213 GCA_031372385.1 Planctomycetota bacterium
GGATCACGTTGAGCAGCGGCTCGCCGTTCGGCGTCCACCAGATCATCTGGGCATCCTTCGGGCGGCCGAGTCCCACGAGCTGCACCTGTCCGCCATTTGGTAACTCACGCGTCCAGGCGGCGTCTGGCGCAAAGATGTCGAGGGTCGGTTCACATTCGCCAACACAGGCTTTCTGGCGAATTTCGGAAAGACGCCCGAGGAACTACTGGGGTCCAAGCCATGAACGATCCAATTGTCGACGAGGTTCGCCGGGTACGAGACGCTCACGCTGCGCGCTTTAACTACGATCTGGACGCCATTTTCCAAGACATCAAGGAACGAGAAAAGAAGTGCGGCCTTGAGTTCGTACAAGGCGTCGCTCGTCAGCCCGTGTCGAACCAGACGCTGCAGCCGACCGGGCCCGCTATTTCGGTTTCTCGCGACGTTCAGTCATTACCGACGACTGAGCTTTAACGTTCGGCGACGTTCCGGGCTGCCACAACCAGCGGCGTCACTTCGCGATCGTGGCCACTTCGGTTTGCTCTCCCAGTTCTTCATCGTCGACGGGGTAGTTGGCAAACTGAACCGTGTACCGCGACTGAAACCATTCGCGAATCGACGGGATGGCTCCCTCGTCGTAGGCCGGACGGACATGCAGCGTTGCTCCGTCGATCGAGCGTCGGACTTCGCCGTTCTCCACCAGGATCTCGCCCGCCTTCAGCACGTAACGCGGCAACTCGAACATCCGCTCGATGTCGGCTTGTGGCGAGTAGATCGTGATGTCCGCGTCGGCTCCCACACCGAGATGTCCCTTGCGGGTCAGTCCCAAGATTCGAGCCGGAGCCGCGCGGGTGATGATGGCGATTTCATTCAGCGTGTATTCGCGGGTCAGTTCGGGTAGCACGCACCGCGAACGGACTCCTTCCGGCAGGTGTGCCAAGACCTCGGCGCGGCGGGTGCGGTCCATCAGCAACGCGATGATCTGCGGATACGCCAGGAACGACGCGCCGTTGGGATGGTCGGTGCTCATCGCGATGCGCCACGGATCTTGGACGAGCAGATACCATTCGAGGCCGATCGCCCACTGCAGCGCATGGACCAGGCTCTTCTGTTTGTACTGGATCGGGACGATGCCGCAGCCCGCCTCCTGCTCGATGTCTCCGCTAAACCATTTGCCGCCGGTGACGCGATGCAGGTAGTAGCCCAGCGGCCCGTCGCCGGTCATCGAACAGGTGCGACCAAACATCACCTGGCCGACATCGACCGTCAGGTTCGGGTGCGAATTGACATGGTCGGCCAGTTCGACCACCTTCGAACCAAACGTCCCCTGGTCGTCGGGATTCCCCGCGTAGCTGTGAAACTGAATGTGAGTCAGATGCCCGCGGTGTCCGTCGAGCGCCCGCATGGTGTCGAGCGTCGTCGACCAGTTGCCGGGCATTCCCAGGTTGTTGCAATGCACATGCAATGCATGCGGCAGTCCGAGTTCATCGACGGCGGTCGCCAACCCCGCCAGGATCTGCCGTGGCGTGACATCGAAGTGGTCCACCACATCATCGATCCCCGAAACATTCCCCAGCCCGCGACTCTTCCAAACCTCGACGCCTCCCGGATTGACCGCCTTGATCGCGTAACCCTTCGTCGCATTGAGCAGCCAGCCGAGATAAGCCTTCACCAACTGCGGTTGCTTCGCCTTGAGCTGCTGCATCACATACTGGTTGTTCCCGGCCAGAACAAAAAAGCCCTTGTCAAGCAGCGGTGTGTCGAGGAATTCCTCATGCGCATGCCGGGCGGCCAGCGGCGGAATCGCGGCATCAAAGGCGGTCGTGTAGCCGAGCCCCGCGTACAGGTACGCCGTGGCGAAGGTCGTCGGGACGCTCCCCGCAATCCCCGAGCGGGTGACATCGGTCCGATGCAAGACCCGTCCGTGGCGATGATCGTCCGGAAGCATCTTGCGCGCGGCGTTCACCTTCGGCCCGGCGATGTGGCAGTGCATGTCGACCCCGCCGGGCATCACGATCAAGCCGGTCGCGTCGAGCACCCGGTCGGCCTTCGCGCCGAAATCGGCCGGTGCCGCGACAATCCGCCCGTGCTCGATCCAGATGTCGCGTGCGACTCCATCAACCCCGTTCGCGGGATCATGCAGAGTGCCGTTGCGGATGAGCAGGAGTGACATTCAATACTTCGAAGCAAGCGTATCGCGGGTCTCTTCCCCAATCTGCAACCTGCAATCTGTT
>JANMLE010001021.1:0-2531 GCA_031372385.1 Planctomycetota bacterium
CGTCGCGAAGTCTCGCGTAGCCTTGGCCGACGCGGGTTTCAAGGCGGCCGAGAAGAATTTCAAAGAACGCGAGGATGCGACGAAGAAGGCGGTCGAGGCCAAGACCGCGATGGAGAAGGCGCTCAATGAAGCCAAGCCCAAGGAGCAAACCGCGTTGGCTGCCGTCGCCGCCGCCAAGAAGGAGTTGGAAGCCAAGGCAGATGACGCCGCCCTGAAGAAGAAAGTCACCGACGCCGAAGCCGCCGCAGCCAAAGAGACTGACGCCGTCAAGAAGGCCCAGGACGCGTTTGACTCCGCGGCCAAGACCGTCGTGCAGTCCGAGAAGGGACAACAATCGGCCGACGAGCAGCAGAAGCAGGCCAAGGTTCTGTTCGACACCGAGACCACCGCCGGCAAGGCGGTCGAAGCCATATTCACCCAGGCCAAGGCCGAGCTTCCCGCAGCCGATGCCAAGCCGGTGAAGACCGCCACGTTCATCGGCAACACGATCGCCACCGCCGGTGACGACGGCACGATCCGCCTCTGGAGCGGTTTGAACGGCCGGGCTCTCGAAGAACTGGTGGGACACAAGGCGCCCGTCGGATTGCTCGCGGCCGGACCGAACAACCTGCTGGTCGGCGCGAGCGACGACAAGTCGGTGATCGCGTGGGACGCGAACCCCGCATGGAAGCTGATCGCCACGCTGGGTCCGCCCGCCGAAAACGTGCTCGATCTGGCGAAGTCGCAGTTCGTCAGCCGGGTGCTGTCACTCGCCTTCAGCCCCGACGGCAAGCTGCTCGCCACGGGGGGCGGCGATCCGTCACGCAGCGGTGAACTGATCCTGTGGAATGTCGAAACCAAGGCAATCGTCCGCAACCTCGTCGATGCCCACAGTGACACCGTGTTCGGCATCGAGTTCTCCCGCGACGGCAAGCACATTGTCTCGGGGGCGGCCGACAAGTTCGTGAAGCAGTTCGAAGTCGAAACCGGCAAGCTGGTCCGCGCGTACGAGGGCCACACGCACCACGTGCTGGGTGTCAGTTGGAAGGGTGACGGCAGCCGCATCGCCAGCGCCGGGGCCGACAACGCCATCAAGATTTGGAACGTCGAAACGGGCGAACAACATCGCACGATCCAGAACTACACCAAGCAGGTGACCTCGATCCACTTCATCGGGGCGACCGACAACATCGTCAGCGGCGGCGGCGACAAGACCATCAAGATCCACCGCGCCAACGACGGTGGCAACGTTCGCAACTTCGCCGGCATGCCCGATTTCGTCTACGCCGTGGCCTGCACGCGCGATGAGGCGATCGTGGTCGCGGGGGGCGAAGACGGTGTCTTCCGCGTCTGGAACGGCACCAACGCCCAAGAGCTGTTCAAGTTCGAACCGCCCAAGCCGCCCGGCGACACGGCCCAGGCGAAAGCGAACTGACCGGTCACTCACACAACTTGTCGATGGACATTCAGCAGCCCAAGGCAGCACCAATGCCTTGGGCTGCTTCGTTGATGGGGTCCGCCGATTGCGATGTGATGAGGGTTGATGAGGCATCGCCTTGATCCACGACTCCGTTAACCCGGATGATTCACGGCGTCGTAGCTGAGTTCGCAAGAACTCAGGTCGTGGTCCGATGTTTCGCTGAATTCTTGCGAATTCCGCTACGAACAGCGCGACAGTCGAGCCCATGAATCATCCGGGTTAACAATCGGCTCGATCCGCGGTTCCACTCCCAGTCTCATTTCAGGGCAAGTCTCGGAGTACCGGGCGATGAAGATTGTGATTCCGGGTGGAAGCGGCCAGGTGGGGACGTTGTTGGCGCGGCGGCTGATTGCTGACGGGCATGAGGTGGTGGTTCTGAGCCGGATTCCGCGGCCGGCTCCGTGGCGTGTCACTGCGTGGGATGCCGAGACGCCCGGACCGTGGATGGCAGAGTTCGAAGGGGCCGACACGATCGTCAATCTGACGGGACGCAGCGTCAACTGCCGGTACTCACCCGCCAATCGGCGCGAGATCATGGACTCGCGAATCAAGTCGACGCGGATCGTTGGACAGGCGATCGCCCAGGCAAAGCGACCGCCGCGGGTCTGGTTGCAGATGTCGACCGCGACGATCTATGCCCACCGGTACGATGCCCCGAACGATGAGGCGACCGGGATTCTCGGTGGCGACGAACCCGATGCACCGGACACGTGGCGGTTCAGCATTGATGTCGCGAGGAACTGGGAGCGGGTCGCCAACGAAACCGACGTTCCTCACACACGCAAGTTGCTGCTTCGATCTGCGATGGTGATGAGCCCCGATCGTGGCGGTGTCTTCGACACGCTGCGAAGCCTCACCCGCTACGGACTGGGTGGCACGATTGGCGATGGCCGGCAATTCATGTCGTGGATTCACGAGCAGGACTTTGTCCGGTCCATCCTCTGGCTGATCGAGCACGGGGATCTGGCGGGGCCGGTCAATCTCGCGTCCCCGCATCCGCTGCCCCAGGCCGAGTTCATGCGGCATCTGCGCGCGGCCTGCGGCGTTCGCATCGGTCTGTCGGCCACCCGCT
>JANMLE010001043.1:0-1010 GCA_031372385.1 Planctomycetota bacterium
CCGAAATCCAGCAACACGACCCGGCCTTCGCGAGTCACCATCACGTTGGAGGGTTTGATGTCGCGATGAAGTTTTCCGTGGGCATGCAGGGCCGAGACCCCGTGCGCCAATTGTCGCAGCGTCGCGCGCAGGCGGTCGTACTGCTGCTGCGACAAAGCGTACGGCACGCCGGAGCCCGGTAGGTCAACCGTGTCCTCGGCGGAAGGCTCCAGTCGCGCCGGCTGGCAGTAATCGACTGTTTGATGGCTCGGAGCGCCGGAATCCGAGCGGATCTGGGTGAGGAAATGCTCCCCGTCGATCAGCTCCATGGCAATGAAGCATTGCTGCCCGGTGGAACTCAATTCATACAGACCCACGAGGTTCGGATGCGTCACCTCGGCCAAGGCGCGGAATTCCTGCTTGAGGCGATACACGGCCGATGGATCGACGCGCTGCAGCGTCTTGAGCGCGACCATTTCCTGGCGTTTGCGATCGAATGCCTGATAGACGACACCCATGCCGCCGTGTCCCACTTCGCCGAGACTCTGGTAGTCGCCAATCGAAGGCAGGCCCGTCGGCACAGTCACCGGCGTCGTCGCCCCCGCGAATCCCTGCGGCGTGCCGCACAGTGTGTCGAACGTCGTCTGCAGCGAGCGCAGCCCGTCGGCCAAGTCATCGATCAGGTCGGGGCAGTCACGGCACAATTCTGCGGGAGTGACGGTCTGGCCCTGAGCCCGCAGTTGTTCCCAACGCAGCAGCAGATCGGCGATTTGGGGATCGAGAACCATCGCAAACGAGCCGTGAGACCGTGGGAATATCTGTCGCCAAGGTGGTACTGTATATCGCAAGTCGAAAGGGGTTTCGAGCCCGGTTGCCGCTTCCCATTCGAGACCTGCGGGCGAAATCATTGGGAATCTGCGAACGATTCGGGGAAGGAACTGGTGCGGATTATTCCTCACGCGGTCTTCGATGAGACGTTTCTCAAGTTGAAGTCTTGGTGAGCCGGGTGGCGTAAGCCCCCGGACTCTCCA
>JANMLE010001099.1:0-4496 GCA_031372385.1 Planctomycetota bacterium
CCTGACGCTGTGGCAGGGGCGGTCGGAATTGTCGATCCCCAGCTACTTCGCCATTGACGCCTTGATGAACAGCACGCTCGCCGCCAATCCTCTGCACCCGGTGCATCATTACCGGATTCACCTGTGGGACAACGACAAGGCGCAGCAGGCGGTGAACTCGGCGGAAAAATGCGGCCTGTCCGCACCGGGGATTGCCCACATGTGGCACATGTCGGGCCACACCTACTCCGACCTGAAGCAGTACTTCGACGCCGCGTGGCATCAGGAGGCTGCTGCACGGACCGACCATGCCTACATGATGCGCGACGTGATTCTTCCCGACGCCATCCACAACTTCGCCCACAACAATGAATGGCTGGTGCGCAACCTTCAACATTTGGGGCGCGCGAAGGACGCCGTCGCACTGTCGCGAAACACGATCGAGTTGCCGCGCCATCCCAAGTACAACAATCCCAACGGCGGCAAGAGTGCCCACTTCGGCCGGCTGCGGCTGTATGAGAACTACTCCAAGTTCGAAATGTGGGAGGCCCTGATCGCCGATGCGCAGACGCAGTATCTCGGACCAACCGATGACCACCCGGAACTGGTCAAGCGCCTCCGGATGCTCGGCCGCGCGTACTTTCGCAAGGGGGATGCCGACAACGGCAAGTCGCAACTGGCGGCGCTCGAACGGCGACTCAAACGCGTGAAGCAGGACACAGCGATCGCCGTCGATACCGCCATCGCCCGGGCCAAGTATGACGGCAAGGACGCCAAGGGGGTGGAAGCCGCCGAGAACCAGGCCAAACAGCCGACCAACGAAAAGATCCGCGTGCTCGAACGGGCGATCGACGAGCTGCAAGGTTACGTGCTGCTGCAGGAAGGGAAGCCGGCCGAAGCTCTCGATCGTTTGAAGAAGGCGACCGGCGTCCCCGATGAATACCTGGCCGAGATCGAATTCCAGGCCGGCAAGAAGGACGAGGCCCTGAAGTCGGTTCAGAATCTTGTGAACAACAACAAGAACGAAGTGCTGCCGCTGGCGGCGCAGGTCCACTTGCAATGGCTGCACGGCAAGAAGGACGACGCGAAACAGTCATTCGAAAAACTGCGCGAGATCTCGGGGGCCATCGACTTGGATGTGCCTCCCTTCGCGCGGCTGACCCCGATTGCGATGGAACTCGGCTTCGGTGCCGATTGGCGCAAGCCGAAGCCAACCGCGAAGAACGCCGCCGAATTGCCGGAACTGGCGTCGCTCGGCCCCATCCAGTGGGCGCCGTCCCCCGCGAAAGAGTGGTCGCTGCCGGATACCGACGGCAAGTTGCACTCGCTGGCCCAGTATCGCGGTCGGCCGGTCGTCGTGATCTTCTATCTCGGCTTCGGCTGCCTGCACTGCGTTCAGCAGTTGCAGGCGTTCGCCCCGAAGACGGTGGAATTCGAGCAGGCCGGAATCTCACTGGTCGCGGTCAGCACCGACAGTCTGGAAGACTTGAAGAAGTCGCACGAAAGCTACAAGAAGGACGGCACGTTCCCCTTCCCGCTCCTCTCCGACGCCGGACTGGCGGCCTTCAAGCAGTACCATGCCTTCGACGATTTCGAAAAGGTTCCGCTGCACGGGACATTCCTGATCGACGCCGAAGGACGCATCCGCTGGCTCGACATCGGCGCGGAACCGTTCATGGACGCGAGCTTCGTGCTGAAGGAATCCAAGCGGCTGCTGTTCCCGAACCTGATCGAAGAGATCCCCGAACCCGCGGTCCTCGACGACGATCGCCCGGCCAATGCGCTCACCCCGTTGAACGTGTTTTCCACGCCCAGCGCAGCCCCCACTGCGGTGCCCGCCGCAACCCCGGCCGCAGCGCCCAGCGCGGCCCCCAAGCCCGCCGAAAAGCCGAACGTGACGGGCGGCTGATGCCCCGGCCTTCGCCCCTGCTCACCCGGATTTGTCACCGCGAATCTCACGAATGACACGAATCCAAACCGAGGACTGACCATGCGGCGGGTTGGCTTCAGATGTGGTCCAACAACCTGTCTTAGCCCGGATTATTCATGAGGAACCACGGAAAACACGGAATCACACGGAAGTGGAGGAGTTGCAGCAAGCCGACGTCTTGCGCTGCGTTTGTTGAACAAGAGAAGGGGCTTTCACGTAACGTCTTCCTCTTGTTCCCTTCCGTGAGGTTCCGTGTTTTCCGTGGTGAACAATCCGGGTTAGGACGTGACCGACAGAAGTCGCTTGGACAGCGGTTCGTAGCACGGACGCCTCGTCCGTGCCCGAAGGTCATGGGCGATTTCAGACGCACGGACGAGGCGTCCGTGCTACGGGGACTTTTGTCGGTCACGTCGGTTAGAGCTTTCGTCCCGTGTCTTTTCTGATTCGTGCAATTCGTGCGATTCGTGGTCACTCATGATTTTTCCAGGCTGATGCTTGGGTGTGCGGTCACATCGACACGCCGAGTATCCGACTGATCGCCTCGGTCGCCTGAGTCAGCATGGATTGCGAATCCCGACTCGCATCGAGCGCGACCAGCGAGCGAGTTGAGAGCGGGCCCGTCGCTTGCCAGGCGGACGCGGCCTTCTGGTGGATCGACCAGTCGGCGTCCGATGCGTCGTTCCGGCGCTTTGCCAGGCGATCGCGAACCACCGACGGCGCGGCGGCGCACACCAACCAGACGGCGGGCACGCCGAGTTGAATCGCGGCAGACAGAAACTGCTGGCGGCGATGTTCCTCCACAAACGTCGCGTCGACGACCACCCGCCCGCCGAGTCGCAGGGCCGCGCAGGCGCGACGCAGACATTCGGCATACGTCCGATCAGTCCATTCGCTGGAGTAAATGCCGGACAGGTACTCGTTCGGCGCGTCGGCCAGTTCCACTTCCGCTGCGCCGGCGAGTTCCTTTCGGACCGCATCGCTCCGGATCCATTGAAATCCCTGCGATGCGGCGAGTTCCCTCGCGACGGTCGATTTCCCCGTGCCGGGCAATCCCGAAACCAGCACCAGCGCCGGGCGTTGTGCGGCCGGTTCCAATTCTCCCAGCGCCAGCAGCCAGTACGCGGTCGATCGCACCGCCGCGGCGTCGCGTTGCGCCCGCGGTACTTCCGGTTCGGTCGCCAGCATTCCGTCGACCTTGCCGCGCACGGCGGCACGGTATGCCGTGTAGAACGGTAGCAGTTCCAGTCCGTCGACATCCCCGGTCGCCGTGAAGTATGCGTTGCTGAACGTCATGGCGAAATCGCCGCGGCCGTGAAACAGAAAGTCCATCGCGCAGAAGGCGATGTCGGCCACGACGTCGATGAAGCGGAAGGCTTCGTTGAACTCGATGCAGTCGATGATCACCACATCCGCTGACGGCGACCGGTCTTCAAACAGATAGACGTGGTCCAGATGCAAATCGCCGTGCAGGTCGCGGATCATCCCTTCGGCAACGCGGCGGTCGATCAGCGGCTTCAGGCGGCTCAGCGACTGCTCAGTCGCGTCGCGCAATCGTTCACACACCGCGGCTGAGATGGTCCGCCCCACCTGTGTCTGCGCGAAGGCAACGTTGTCCCGAACGGCGGCGGCGACCCGGTCGAACTCTCCGCACGCGGAGATCTTCGCCGTCCGCAAGTCATGGGAACCACCAGTGAGCCGCGCCCCGCGATGAAACGCGGCCACGCGCCGCGCGAGTGTTTCAACGTCACCGTTCGTCAGGACGTCGCGTTCCATCCGGGTCGCGAACGTCGCGTTGTCTGGCAGGCGCGTCATCTTCACCGCCCATTCGACAACCGGCCCGTCCGCATCCCCGCCAATCCGCAGTCCGGCGGGAGTGGCATGGATCGGGACCACTCCCAAATACACGTCCGGAGCCAGCCGGCGGTTGAGTCGCACTTCCTCGTCGCAATAAAACTTCCGCAGTTCGAGTGTGCTGAAATCCAGAAACGGCAACCGCACGGGCTTCTTCACTTTGAAGACGTGTGTACCCGCCAGAAATACGGCCGAGATGTGCGTCTGCCGAACATCCACGGAATTTACGCGACTCGGATACGCTGCGGGCTGGGACAACCCCGCGATGAGATCACCGATGGACAACGTCTGCTGGCTCATTTCTCGCATCCGTGGACCGGGTTGTCTGCCCATGAAACAGGGATCGTTTGATCCGCGGCCCATGATACCCGTTCAGAGGCCCACTCCGGGTGTGCATCTCAATTCTGGGTGACATCGAACGAACGGGTTGTTGGCGACTCTGAAGGAGTCAGGCGAGCGGCAGATGAACGTTTGTCGCCAGACAAGCACGACGTGCAAGCGAGTGTGCCTGAAAACTCACTCGCTTGCGCATCGTGCTTGTCTGCCGATTCCTGCCGCTCGTCCAAGAGCCGCCGCGACTGCGGCAGACTTGGAGGAACCGGCGATCGGATTCCACCCAGAATCGTGACGCACGCCCACCCACTCCGACTGACTGCGTCGACGGTTCTGAATGCAAACCGAATCTACTAGACTGCGACAACTGAACTGAATTGGCGGGGTGGCCGCGACTCTGGAA
>JANMLE010001121.1:0-3337 GCA_031372385.1 Planctomycetota bacterium
AATCCGTCCGTCAACACCGGACGGATTGGAAATCCGTCCTACGGGTCGATGCTGCGTCGCAGACTGGCGACGACGAGCAGGCTGATCACCGGCACGATCGGTGCCCGCATCCGCGCGTTCGTCCAATAGACGAGATGCACCAGTTGCACGGTCAGCACCAACGCCAGCAACGGCCACCACGGACACGCCCGTGGCGGACCGCGACGCGAACAACACCGCGCAACCACCACCAGCACCCCCGCCGCAAACACCAACAGTTCCGCGGTGTAGTACCACCCGACCAAGTGAATCAGTCGAGTCTTTGCATTCGCCTCGCCTTGTGGCGTGGTGCTCCAGAGACTCCGCACGCGATGCCAGACCGCCCGCAGGAATCGTCCCGGTTCCGCCGCGATGAACTCGCGCGCCCGCGCGCTCTGCCAACGGTCGCGGTCGAGTTCCGTCGAGTTCGCCCCGAGTTCACTTGTCAGACTGGCCTGCAGATCCGTCTGCCATCGGTCGAAGCTCGGCTTGCTCCAGTCACTCCCCCATCCGCGATCCACGACCTCGGTGAAGAAGACGGGATTGTTCGCCAGCAGCAGCGTGTAGCCGCCATGCGTCGTCGTCAGGATTGGCGCGCCGATCACGCACTGATTGCGGACAACCCACGGCCCGACGATCAACAGCGTCCCCACGACGACCCGCCAGGGAAAGACAACGGGCTCGATTGGACTCGGGGCGTCAGCGCGGCGATGTCGCCACGCGATCAACCATGACGAGCCCCATCCCAACAATGCCAGACTCGCCAACGGCCAGAACGTCGGACGGCACAGCACCAGCGCTCCGAACCAAACTCCAATTCCCAATTGGCGCGCGGGCCCGGTCCGGTCACGGCGGACGATCCAAGACACCAGCAACGCCACGAGCCCGGCGCACGTCACTTCGGTCATCGGCTGCGTCGAATACTGGAGCAGCAGCGGATCGACTGCCACCAGCATGGCGGCGAGTGTGCTGGCCGCCCCCAGTCCCAACGCCCGTCCCGCATGGAAGGTCGCCCAGACAGCGACCGCCCCCCAAGCGAGATTCAAGACCGCCACAGCGGCACCGGCTGGCAACACGATCAGCAATCCGGCCAGTTGGATCGGGTACAGCGGTGGCCGGAACGCGGTGGGAGTCAGCCGGTCGACATCCACGTAGCCCTTCCCCTCGGCCACACACCGTGCGATCCCCAGATAGGCATCGCGATCGCGCGACAGTTCGTCCGCCTGCCACCACATCACCACCACGCGGAGTGTGATCGCGACGACCAGGCACACCGGCAGACCCCAGCGGTCGAGTCGCGCGCTCCATTGGCGCTGTTCAATTTCCATTTCCGATCGCTCTACTGTGACGGTTCCATTGTTGGGGGCGAGTGCAAAGTGAGAAGTGATAAGTGCAAAGTGCAAAGTGCAAATTGAAGGATACTCCCACCCACGGGAGCGGCTTCCGCGACGACCACAAGACAACACGTCCGCGAACCTGCTCGTGAGGGTCGCCATTATTGCCCCCCCAAACACTTCTCACCGCTCACTTCTCACCGCTCACTTCTCACTTCTCTCTGAATCCTGCGGTCCGTTCCAAATCATCGTGTCCGGCGGGTCACCAGCGCCAGAATCGCCGGGATGACAACCAAGTTCCCGAGGCTCCCCCCCGCGGTGGCGACGGCCACGAGCCACCCGAAACTCGACATCGGCACGAACTCGCTGTAAAGCATCGCGAGGAACCCCAGGCTGACCGCGGAACTCGACAGAACCACGCCCGGCCCGCTCCCCGCATAGGCCACCTTCAGCGCGTCATCCGAGGCTCGTCCCGCGCGAAGTTCCTGCTTCCATCTCAGCAGGCAGTGAACCGCATCATCCACCGAAAGTCCGATCGCAACACCGGCCACCAGCGCGGTCGACATGTCGACCTTCACTCCGATCCAACCCATGATCCCGAGCACCAGTCCCACCGCCAGCAAGGTCGGAGCGAATGCCAGTATCGCCAGCGGCAGGCGTCGCAACGCCATCCACAACATCACCAGACTCATCACGCCCGACCAGATCGTCGCGCGAAACGACGTGCTGACGACGGCGTGAGTGATCTGCGTCATCAGGTGCGACAGGCCGGTGATGAACGTCTTGTCGGACAGATCCCGTCGACTGACCGCCAGCAGCTTCGCGAAGCATTCTTCCTTCAATTCCGGTTGGGCGCTCTCTTGGATGCGGATCAGGATTCGAACCCGGTCCTCAGCGCTGTTGTCGCTGTTCCGCTTCCAGAGATTGTTGAGGAAGTGAGAATTCTTCGTCTGACTGAGCAGGTTGATCTTGGTGTCGACGATGCGTTGCCGGTCGCTCTCGTCAATGTCGGCGGGGACGGTGAGCAGGTCCGCCAGCGACACGATCCCCGACACCATCTCCGGGTTTTCCCGCCGCATGTTCGCCGTGACGTGGGCGACGTTGTCGAGCCACGCGGGCGTCATCTTGTCCGGCGCGGGTGAGATCAACTCCACCAACCCGATGCCACCCATGCGGCTTTCGATGAACCGGTAGTCCCGCGCCACGCGCGAATGCGGCTTGTGGATGTTGATGTAGTTCGATTCAAACTCGATCCAAATCATCCCCACGGTGGCGAGCAACACCGGGGTGAGAAACAGGAACAGCGTCGTGCCCGGATGAGTCAGCACCCAGCCGGTCATGCGTCCCACTCCCTCGGCAACCGCGGCCGTCCCCTGTTCGACCGATGCCGCCTCCTCCGGACCCCGTCGCAGCCGCATCGTCATCGCGCCGGCCGACAACGCCCAGACCAGCGCGCCGGCGATCAGATTGCAGGCGAACATCGTGATCCCCAGTTGACCCACCGGCTGAACCGTTGTCGCCGCCCATGTCGCCAGGTAACCAATGGCCGACGCGATCGCACACCACGCCACCGGAGTGAACATCACCGT
This sequence comes from Planctomycetota bacterium, assembly GCA_031372385.1. Lineage (GTDB taxonomy): Bacteria > Planctomycetota > Planctomycetia > Planctomycetales > Planctomycetaceae > Schlesneria. The sequence continues at coordinate 2,942 of JANMLE010001121.1, forward strand.
CAGCGTCGCGTGCGCCGTGTCGCGCCGGTTCGATCCCTGGTGGAGAATGTTGAAGAACCGCACCGCCAAGTGACTGGCGGCGGGCATGCACAGCACCACCGTCTGCGCGATGATCGGACCGGCCGACAGCGTCAGTTTCAGATGGAAGATCGTGATGAAGATCCGCGTCATTTCCCACGTCGCCCAGCCCGCGATCAACGACAACAGCGCCCAGAACGGATTGCGGACGGCGACCAGCATCATGATCGTCATCAGGATCATCGCCACGACCCCCAGCGTCTGGTTGTCGCGATCCAGACTGACGAACCCGTCGACGACCAGCACCGGCGGCCCCGCGACGGCGACTCGCGCAATGTTCTCTTCCTTGGCAAATTCATCGGCAATGCGGCGCAGCGC
>JANMLE010000378.1:0-2743 GCA_031372385.1 Planctomycetota bacterium
GCCCGCGTTGGTGTCATCCGTTTCCCGTGCACATCCCGAGTTGTTGACTGAAGACAACGAACCCGTGTCTGCGATCCTTCCAGAACCTCACGCACGATCCTGTCAGATGCCGTGCGGAGCAGAGTCGGTTCGATCAGTGGAACTCGCGTCCACGGCCCGCCGGGGCTTTGCAGAAACATCAGACTTCTTGGTGTTTTGCAAATGCTCGCGCCAAACGGACTGAACGTTATTTCGAGCACCGCGCCGCGCCCGCACCCGTCCCTCCAGCTCCTACGATTATCACATCTGCCGTCCCCGAAAATGGATAGGGAGACTTGTAGGAGCGGTATCGGCCATTTCGGTTGGGGCAGATTCCCGAATGGCACCGAACCTGCGATTCATACCCAACGTGACCAAACAACGGGTTCAACACGACAAGACCCCTGCAACGAAGGACGGGATTCACTCGAATCCAAGACTTCACCCGGTCAGTTCCCCAACGTCAGTCGTGCGTACAAATCCTCCAAAACCAAGACTACTGCTCGGACTGCTTGCACCGCCTCGTGAAAACACCCAAGTAACGATGTGGAAGAGCGTCTGAGTTCCTTGCGGGGCGATCCCCGATCTCCGGATCGGGACGCCCTGTGTGGATCAAGCGGCCGGGTGTGTTCTTCGTTGAACGCAGGTGTTCGATGCGGCACCCGGCACCGGTCCAATAACGCTGGTGTCCATCTGCCTCGATGAAGGTGGGGGGATCAAGCGAAGTCAGTACAGCAGAATTTGCGGAGTCGGTCTCGCCGACTGGATTCCGTGTTGTGTCCACTTGCCTGCGGCGTCGCGAGCCGCAGGCGGTCCCCTCGTGTCAGACGAGGTCGATTTAGCAGCCTTGGCCAGGAAGCTGAATCAGTCTGACAACCGTTTGGAATTTGCCCGCCACACATGGACAGGTTCCAGACACACCGCCGGTTGTTGTTCCGTTTCTCACGGACGCTGGCGGCAAAGTTTGGTTTGTTTCAACTCAGTACAGTTAGTCTCTCAAAACGAAAAGGTCTCTCACATGTTGAAGAATTTCTGCAATGACGAAAACGGTTTCATCATCTCGGCCGAGCTCGTCCTCGTGCTCACGATCGCTGTCCTCGGGACCATCGTTGGCCTGAGCCACGTGGTCATGGCCATCAATCAGGAACTGAGCGACGTCGCCTCGGCGATTGGCTCGCTGGATCAGTCCTTCAATTTCACCGGATTCACCTGCTGCAAGAAGAATGGTGTGAATACGGCGGCCAGCGCCGGCTCGTGGTTCGTTGACGGTTCTGACGATTGCGATTGTTCCACTTCGTGTGACCTGATCGGACCGACCGCCATCGTCGGAGCGAAGAGCGGTGGCTGATTTGATCGAACTCTGCTGACGAGGACTCTCGTCACCTGAGTACACTCCAGCAGTCGTCGAAACCTCTTGGTTTCGACGACTGTTTTCGTTGGCACGTCGGGCAGTTCGCAACCAACTCCTCCGTGACCCTGGGTTTGTCCTGACCGCAGATCACGTTGACAGAGCGGGCCGATACCTCGCGCGGCCCCAACTGAGTCGTTTAACCGCGTGGGGCAGCGCCCCGCGCGTCGAGGGACATTGGAGCCTGTTTCGCCGCAAACACGCGGGGCGTTGCCCACGCGGTTAAACGAACAAATGGCACACACTCCCCCGCGAGAGGTCCATTTTTCATTTCTCACTGAGGCAGTTCAACCATGCTCCTACTTGATCAAATCCTCCCCGAGACTTCCGCCGCGGCATCGGCGCGCCGCACTGGCCGTGCGATCGTCGTGATGCCGGCCTACAACGCGGCGACCACCCTGCGGCGAACGGTGGCGGACATTCCGCCGGGAACCGTGGATGAGATCCTGCTGGTCGATGATTGCAGTCGGGACAACACAGTGGAAGTCGCTCGCGACCTGGGACTGACAGTCTTGCAGCACGAGCGCAACGTCGGATACGGCGGCAACCAGAAGACCTGCTACCGCTACGCGCTCGATACCGGTGCCGACTTCGTCGTCATGATTCATCCCGACTATCAGTACGACAGCCGGATGATTCCCGCGGCCTTGGAAGTCCTGCGGCTGGGGATCTGCGATTGCGTGCTCGGCTCGCGCATCCGCACGCGCCGCGAAGCGCTGGCCGGCGGAATGCCCCGTTACAAATACGTGGCCAACCGCATTCTGACCACCATCGAGAACGTCGCGCTGGGACAAAACTTGGGCGATTTTCACAGCGGCTTCCGCGCTTATCGGCGCGAGGTGCTGGAAACGATCCCCTTCGCGCGGAACTCGAACGACTTTGTGTTCGACAGTCAGTTCCTGGCGCAGGCGGTCCACTTCGGCTTCCGACTGGGAGACATTCCCGTCCCCGTTCGGTACTTCTCCGAGGCATCCAGCATCAACTTCCGGCGCAGCGTCAGCTACGGTTGCGCCACGCTCAAGACGCTCGCCGCCTACTGGGGGCATCGGTGCCGATTGCGGCAGTCTCCGCTCTTCACTCCGATGCAAGGAATGGAGCCGTGAGGAACTGGCTCGAAACAACTTCCCGTGAGCGGCAAGGCGCTAGCCGCCGGTGAGTTGAAAACACCGGCGCCTAGCCCGGATTATTCATGGCGTCGTAGCTGAGTTCGCAAGAACTCAGGTCGTGGTCCAATGTTCCGCTGAATTCTTGCGAATTCAGCTACGAACAGCGCGTCAGTCGAGCCGCGACCGTGAGGGAGCGGTCAAGTCGTCGCAG
>JANMLE010001213.1:0-3123 GCA_031372385.1 Planctomycetota bacterium
GGAATGAACTGCCACCAGCCGGTCACAAACGCCAGCAGCGCGTGGCCGACCGCATGGCCGATCAGACCGCGCACCAGCATCCAGTGCCGGCCGATCGTCCGGCTCCAGTTCTGCACCAGCAGCCGAAAGACGAACGCGGAAATTGCGTAGCCGGTGAAGAAGGCCCCGATCCCCTCAATCTTTTGGTGGGTGGCAAACCGGGTTAGAAACGTCTGCGTCGCCGTGACCCCCAATCCCATGACCATCGCCGCCACGACGACCGCTCCGGGCCAAAACCGAAACAGCAGGCGAAACGCGGGCGGGGATGGCGACGGGCGCGCGTGCAACTGGTCGCGCGTCAGCAGGATCACGATCACCAGATAGACCGTGCCGATCACGGCCGCCCCGCCGAACAGCACCGTGAACTTGACGTGGTTTTCGGGAACCGAAATCAGGATCCAGTCGCCGATGTTCGAACCCAGGATCATCCCGACAAACCCGCTGCTGCCGAGGTTGCCGATGATTTCCGTCCGCCGCTCCGGGGGAACGTGGTTTTGAATGTGCGTCATCGAGCAGGCGAACATCCCCGTCAACCCGGTGAAGAACGCCGCCCGCGCCGCGTACAGTGTCCACGACAACTCGCCGGCGGTCACGAACAGCAGGCAGCCGCCGATGTACAACAGCGCGCAGATCGGCCACATGCGTCGCGTGCCATAGTCATCCAGCACGTGCGACACGCTCAGCCGCACGACGACGGCGACAGCGGTCCCGAAGGCCACGATGTCACCGGCGGCGCTTTCCGTTCCCCCCAGGAAATGCACCAGTTCCGCGAACCGGAACGTCAGCGCGTTCCCCATGATCAGCACGGAATTCGCCAGGTACGCCAGCCAGAACGTGCGCCCGTACAGGCCGGACATCTGCTCGTCATTGGAGGAAGCGGTCATGGCGAATGTCATTCGAATCCAAGGCGACTAACCACCGTAGGCGCTGTACCGTCGCAGGCCGCGCGCCAGGGCCAGCCGGTTCAGCAGGTACAGGATGAAGACCCACGCGCAGCCCAGACCCAACTCAACGGCCAGTTGCTGCGGATCGTACTTCTCCAACAGCACGGCTGCGGGAACAAACGCCAGATACTTGAAGGGGAGCAGCCGAATCCAATCGCCATACGGCTCGGGCAGCCAGTCCAGCGGCAGCATGTGGCCCGACAGAAAGTAGCTGATCAGCATGTAGACGAACACCAGCGAACTCACTTCCAGGAACCAGAAGGCACACAGTCCCATCAGGCTTTCAATCAGGAAGCCGATCAGGAATGCCAACACCAGTGACACACACCAGCCGGCCAGGATCCAACCGCCGGGCCAGCCCTTGAAATAGCTGCCGCACAACCAAAAGACGAGCGCGAACGGCACAAAGGCAACGACGTAATAGACCAGCTTGTGAGCCACCCGGTGCCAGAACAGGTAATCCAGCATGTCCACCGGCTGGATGAGAAACTTCTTGATGGTCCCTTCGCGAATATCACGGGCGATCCCCGTCGTTAGGCCCGGCATGGACGAGAAGGCCCGCCCCACCATGACCAACAACGAATACGCCACCATGTCGCCGTAGGTGTATGAATTGATGACCCGCGTGTCGTGCGGTCCCTTGGCCTGGTAGATCGCACCCCACAGAAAAACCTGCGTGACGATCGGCAGGAAACGAATCAGCGTGGCAAACGCAAAATCGGCCCGATAAGCGAGCCGCTCGGCGATCGACGTCCGCAGGATGCACCATTTGATCCGCAGTGCCGGAGACATGTCAGGCGTCCTCCGCAGCCGGCTCCGCCGACTTCTCACGGACAAACAGCTCGGCGATGACTTCTTCGAGCGGTCGTTCCTGCACTCCGACGTCTTCGATCGTGTACCGATCCAAGAGAGCGGCGAGGACTTTGGGAATCTCATGACGCGGCACTTCGAGCTTCACGCGCGGTGGAATCCGCTCGACAACCCGGCCATATCGTTCGATGTCCGCGGGGATCTCCGTGCCGGCAAACTGGAGTTGAATCTGCTTCACACTGCTGAACCGGTCGACGATGTCGGCCAGGGGGCCGTCGTGCTTGATCTCGCCCTCGTTGATGATGATCGCCCGCCGGCAAAGGGCCTCCACATCCTTCATGTAGTGGCTGGTGAGCAACACCGTCATCTGCTGTTCGACTTGGTAATGCCGCAGGAACCCCTGCACCTTGCGCTGCGACACGACATCCAGGCCGATCGTCGGTTCGTCGAGCAGCAAGACCTCGGGAGTGTGAAGCAGGGCCGCGATGAGTTCCATCCGCATGCGTTCGCCCAACGACAGCTCGCGGACCGGCTGCCGCACCAGTTGCCGCACTTCGAGCAGATCGGTCAGTTCATCGAGTCGCCGTTGAAACTGCGCGGGTTCGATCGCGTAGATTTCCCGGTGCAGGATGAAGGATTCCTGCGCGGGCAGATCCCACCAAAGCTGGTTCTTTTGCCCCATCACCAGCGAGAACCGCCGACGATAGGCGTTGTCGCGCTGCCAGGGAACGTATCCCAAAACTGACGCCGATCCCGACGTCGGATAGATCAGGCCCGACAGCAACTTCAGCGTGGTGGTCTTCCCGGCCCCATTCGGGCCGAGGAACGCGACCATTTCCCCGCGTTCGATCTGAAAGCTGACATCCCGGACCGCGCGCACCTGCTTGTAGTCACGGCGAAACAACCCAGTGAGCGAGGCCAGCGAACCGGCACGCTTCTGATAGACCTTGTAGTGTTTGGCGAGATTGCAGACTTCGATAATCGGCATGCGGGGGATCATAGCAGTGAACCGGAATCCCGCCGAGGGTCTGGCGAAAAACGGCTCTCCGCCAGATTTGTTGCCGGTCCGTTCGGCGCAGTCTCCGCTCTGCTCGGCGCGGGTCTCCTGACCCCGCCGAAACGGCTGATCGAAGGTCTCCTCTTGAATCTGTCGTCGCGAGGATGATGAGGAGACCTGCGGTCGGGCCAGTGAGCGAGGTCGGGAGACCTGCGCTCAACGTGGGAACGCGCGACCCGCGCACAACGCGGTGCGCGTGCTACGGGCCGAGTAGCAGTTCGAGGTACGAGCGGCGCTCGGAGTTGGTCAGACCGAGTTCGTGAGCCAGTGCGA
>JANMLE010000386.1:0-3857 GCA_031372385.1 Planctomycetota bacterium
CCCTTGGTGACGTGGCAAACGTACTCGCCCCGTGGAACCGGCCCGAAGTCCCCGGCCGCTTCGGTCGTGTTCCAACGGTCATTGAAGTCCCCGCCGCTTCCGTTCAAAATGTCACTGAGCTTGCCCATCGTCTTTCGCTCCGTTTGATGTTGGGTTGGTTGTCGAGTCCACAGCGGGCGAGTCGGTGGCACCCGATTCGCCCGCGTCTTTTGGTTGGTTGTCGAACGCTTGAGCGGCGAGCAGTTCGGCGCGGCGATGTTCGGCCGCGCTTCTGTCGATCAACCGCCACTCGGTCAGATAGCCCGCATGGCGAGCCGGTCGAGCCGACTTCAACACCCGCGCGCCCACGATCAGACCATCGGCCTGCAATCGCTTCGGGATGCTCGCCCGCCACTTGCCACCGTCGAGGTACTTCCCCCGCAAGCTGTCGGCGGCATCGTCGAGCGTCGCGCAGCCGGTCGCACTCGACAGCAGAGCGTCGAGGAATTTCAACGTCCCCCGTTCAATCTCACGCCGGTGTTTGAACGCAGCCCGCTTGATCCCACGTTCGGCCCGCTTCTCGCCGCGTTCGCGGCCTTCGGTCGCAATCATCGCGCACCGCCTTTCGTCGCGGGGCGGCATGACGGACAGCCCGCGGCCACCCAACTTTCGATGGATGCTTTTTGCCATCGAAGCAACGTGCCGAGATGGATCGGGCGCGGCATCCGCCCCGAATCGGCGAGACGTTGAACGTGTCGAGACGAACAACCCAACAGCGCGGCAATTTGCCGAACGTCGAGCATCGTCGCGGGGGACTCCACCAGCGGCGGAGCGGAAAGAGAACTGGCCATGTCTGAGGTCTCCGGCTTGTCATCCGTCGCGACTCCAGCAACTTGCGGAAGTCTCATCGCGTCAGATGTAGTCCAGAAACCGGACCAAGCGGACCGGGCAGAATGGTCCGCTTTTGAACGGGACTCCCGCCGATGCTTAGGCGGTTTTGGAGTCTCAAGAATCCGAAGAAAACTAGCTTTGATCCGTTTCGGTCCGCTTTGGTTGGTCGAGCCGCTTGGGCGATACCACGGAACGGGTTTCGTGACCAACGCCCCGCTTGTTCTTTTGCTCACCCGCAGCAGCCCGAGCGAGTCGGACATACTTCACCCACGAAGCGAACGCCGGAAGCGTTTCGCCCTCATCGGCAATGTGTTCGATGAACCAATCGTAGGCGGCTTGGTCCGTCGTCAACTCCGGGTTGTCTTCGAGGGCGCGTCGGTACTGCGACCACGCCTTGTCATCGCACGGTCGCAGCGTCGCCGGTTTGCCGTCCGCTTCGCCTCGCCCGCCCCCGGCGTCATCGCCACCCGGCGGCATCTCCGCTTGCGGCTTGACTTCGTTGAAAGCGATAGCTGATTGCTTTGGCCAATTCGCGATCAGCGCGTCGATGCAATCGACGGAAGCGGTCGAGAAGTGTTCGACCTTTGCGACCCACACGGGCGGTTGCTCGGGCTTCGTCCAATCGCCCGGTTGCATCCAACCAATTTGACGGAGCGATTCATCCCTTGAGAAGGCATAGGTTGAAACCATCACCCCCGGAATTCGTTGTAATGCGACATGCAAGACAACGTCACACCAAAGTCCCGGCACGCCAAAGCAGACTTCGGATTCTTTCGGACGATTGGGGCCGAAGACCCATTGCATGATGGGCGATTCAAAGACACTGCCGATGAGAGTCGCAGCCCGCTTGCAGAGTTTCTCAAGGCGCGGGAAGTCGTGCGACGGAAGGAAGACTATCTGCCACCGCTCGCAAGCTGGCATCGTCGCGCATTGATCGGGGATGCCCCATCCCGCCAACTGATCGGTCCAGGTCTCTCCAACAGGCTTGTTGTCATTGCGATATGCCTTCGGCTCGCCATGTCGCCCGCTGAGTTCCCAGCCCCAATCACGGGCATACAGTCCGTGTGTCCGAACTTCACTTTCGTAGCGTCGTTCGGCGTAGTTGTGATGCGGTTCATAGGGGACTTCTCTTTCGACACCATCGCCCTTGAATACTCGCCTTCTCAGCGTTATGAACGCGACTTCCGGGTCGCAGCCATCTTTGGCCAGTTGATTGAATTCCGCTTGAAGCCTTCGCAGGGCTTCCACGGGACACGCAATCGGCGGGACAGGATCGACGGGCGACTTTGTCGTTGTGGCTGAATCGGCGGCAACCGACCGCTTGCGGCGGGGCATGGCGGAGACTCCAAGTTCGTGAGACGGGCCGCACGGGAGAGCGGGCGGAACTTGGAACGCCCCTTCTCTCCCGTGCCGATTTCATCGCGACTTGGTGGCCACCGCGTCGCGAACCCGATGTCGGATCGTACCCGTTTTTCCTGAAAACGAAACTTTCTGTAGAACAGCGGGCGTTGTCAGAGATATCCGGCGAACGTCGGCCGGGAAGTACCTTGGACATTTGCACCGTTGCGGCTCGTCACTCGATTCCGCTTCTTGGTGTCAGCCCGCCGTCAGTTCCTCAACCAACCGATGCCAGTCGTTCGCGACGAGTTCGGGCGTGATGAACGTCGATTCGGCCAGTTCGGCGCGAAGAGGATCGTTGCGACTGAGCAGCCACTTCGCCGCAGCTTCAAAGTCGGGCGGGACGGTGGCGTTCTCGTTCATGTAGGCGAGCATCCAATGCTCGGCGAGCGGCTTCACGATGATGCGAGACTCGTCGAAACCACTCTGCCCGATGAACAGCTTCCAGCCGTCGCGTTCGATGGCATAGTTCGCTTCGGCCACAGTCGCGCAGCAACTCCACTCCCGAGCCTCATCGGAAATCGTTTCGCTGTCGGCGATGCCATCCCACGCCCAAGCCGCCAGCGTTTGAGCGTACCAGAACTCGGCAGCCGCCCCGAGTTGAAACGCATGGTGCATCGTCGCGCAGTGCATCAAACGAGTTTCCAGCCGTCCCGAGTCGGCCATGCTGTAGTGCCGACGCGGCGCGGCGTCGAGCAGTCTCTGCCGCTCCAGCGCGTCGCCCCGCTTTCCGGCATCGTGCATCAGCCGCAAGCGTTCCACCGCCGTCAACGCGGGATAGAGCTTGGCGAGTCGGTTCGTGTTCATGGTCTCTGCCCGTCAGTTCGCGGAACGTGTCTTCAACGCGGCTTCCAGCGATTCGAGCCGTCCGGCAAGGTTTCCAAGTTCGATGGCGCGGAGCATCACTCCCGACAGGTAACCGATGGTCCGCGCCCGTTCGACGGTTCCGAGTTCCTTGTCATTCAGAATCGCTTCGGCCTGTCCGCCGAGCAACTCCAGCACGTCGGACGCGGTTTGCAGCCGGAACTCGACCGGGACTTGGGTTTGACCGGGGGTTTGACAGGAACCCGCCCGGACAAGCCGCTTGTACTCCCGTTGGTACGTTCGGGATTTTTCAGGATCGGCAATCGGCATGGTTGAAACTCCAGCAAAGAGAACGGTTGGCGTTGCCCCCTGTCACTCTTTCCGACCGAGCAACAGCCGTCGCACCGCTTCGGCTCGTTCCTCATCCGAGAGCGGCAGCATGGCGAGCATCTTGAGCGCGGCGGCGAAGTCCGTCTCGACCGGCTCGGGCTTCTCTTCGGCGGGCGTCCCGACAGCCGCAACCGCAGCGGCATCCGTCCCCCGTTTTCGTCTCTTTTCCGGCTGGCTGGTACAAGCGGTGGTACAAGCGCCGGAATCCATCGCCGCAACTTCTGACAGGTTCCCACTTGGAACCCTATGCTTGCACGTTCGGGACGTAGAGGCCGCAGGTTCAAATCCTGTCATCCCGACTAAACGCAAGTTGAATCCGAATCGCGAGTTACGATACCTGACGGCGTTCGTCAGTGCGGTGAAAAACCTGTTTCAATCGTGGAAGTTCTTCCACG
>JANMLE010000388.1:0-2201 GCA_031372385.1 Planctomycetota bacterium
CGTGGAAGAACTTCCACGATTGAAACAGGTTTTTCACCGCACTGACGAACGCCGTCAGGTATCGTAACTCGCGATTCGGATTCAACTTGCGTTTAGTCGGGATGACAGGATTTGAACCTGCGGCCTCTACGTCCCGAACGTAGCGCTCTAGCCAAGCTGAGCTACATCCCGTGAGTTTTTTTCCGGAGGCGTGATCGCCACCGATTTGTGATCGTGACCGCGAGTTGTTTTTGCGGCTGGCGTCGGGAACGCGGTCGGATTGTAGCAAACCACCCTTCGCGGTCAACGCTACTCAAAGGTTTTGGCGGAATGGTCGCCGTTGGCTCCGGGGTCAACGAAGAGGGTCAGTCAGTCGTTGCTGCGGACATGCGGTGCGTCGGTTGCGGCCGGCCGGGGCGGAACATTTGGGAGTTGCCGAAGACGGGGGCTGCGCCGTGTGCCGCGCAAACTTCGCGGACGGTCTGTTCGACATGCCGGCCGAGCAGTTCGGGATCGCAGGCGGCGCGGGCGTTGACGACCAGATCGACGTCGCGCGTCCGGGCATGCGATGGCAGCGACAGTTCCGGCGGCAGGTCGCGGCTGACGAGGTTCGCGACACCGAACGCCGCGGCACTCAGACCGATCACTTTCAGATGCGCGACTTCGAGTCCGTCCTGAACCAGCCGCCCCTTCAAACCGCCGATGATGTCCAGCAGCAGGGTATCGAGCACGAAGTCACGGGCCGCCGAAATCTGCACGCTGCTGTTCAGCCAACCGAGCTCCGCTTCACCCTCGGCGTAGGTGTCGTAGTCGATGTCGAGCACGCGCCGGCCGAAGTCGCCGACCTGTTCGAGGAACTCGAAATACGCCTCGAAGCCTGCTCCGCTCTTGGCCGAGACGGCCAGGCGCGGCGTCGTCGGATAGTGTTCGTCGAGAAGCGTGTGCAACTCGGTCAGTTGGGCGGGCGTCAGCTCGTCGATCCGGTTGACGAGGATCAGATCGGCCTCTTCCAATTGCTTTTGCAGGATGTACGCGGCCTTGGGTGAGAAGCCGGTTCCGGGCTCGTTCTTGAGGATCTTGCGACCCTGGCTCGGCTTGAGGATCACGCCGAACGGGGCGATCTGGAATCTCGCCCGGTAGAGCTGCCGGAGCGGCTGAATCACGGTGGCGACGAGGTCCGTACAACTTCCGACCGGTTCGGCCAGGATGATGTCCGGAGCCTGTTCGAGCCCCAGCTTGTCGATGGTGTCGATCAAGTCGTCGAAGCGGCAGCAGAAGCACGCGCCGGCCACCTCGCCAACGTCGAAGCCTTGGGAGCGGAGCGATTTCGTGTCGACCAGATCGGCCGCCTGGTCGTTGGTCACGATCCCGACGTGCAGTCCCCGCGACATGTAATGCCGCGCCAACCGGGCGAGCGTGGTCGTCTTGCCGGCCCCCAGGAATCCGCCCACCATCACGAATCGAATCGTCTTCGCCATCAATCGCCTCATGTCGTCTTATGGTGAGCAGGGTGGTCTGGTGTGAGACGTTTAGCCGCAACGCCACCGGCGTGCGAGCAATCAACGGTTCGCCCACATCCGCTCCCACGCCGTTGGCGTTGGGGGCTAAACGTTCAAGCGTCTCACTCCTCACCGTGCAAGGCATCATCGCTGGAGTCTCGGTCCGCATCAGTCGGCGGTTGACACCCGAAGTTGCCCGGCCCCATAGTAGGCTCGCTAGCAGCCCGACAGCAACTTACGAAGCGTTTCCCAGCATGAGTTCGACCGATTCAGAGCGTCCTGCGATCCTCAGCGGCCATCCGGTTCGGCCGGCGGGTCCACCGGGATGGCCGCGCGCGGACGAAGCCGTGCGACAGGTGCTGCGGGCGATGATCGACTCGGGGGAGTGGGGACGTTATCACGGACCGCATGTGCCGGAATTGTGTCGGCGGCTGGCAGAGTTTCACGAAGTCGAACATGTGCTCGTGTGCAGCAGCGGCACGTCAGCGGTGGAACTGGCCCTGCGCGGCGTCGGAGTGCAGGAGGGGGACGAGGTCATCGTCGCCGCGTACGACTTCAAGGCGAACTTTCAGAACGTGCTGCACCTGAAGGCGAATCCGGTCCTCGTCGATCTGGACCCGAACACGTGGCAGCTTGATGCATCCCGGATTGAAGCGGCGCTGTCGTCGAAGACTCGGGCGGTGTTGGTGTCGCACTTGCACGGTGGTGTCGTGGCGATGCCGC
>JANMLE010001265.1:0-1734 GCA_031372385.1 Planctomycetota bacterium
TTTTTCATGCCGCACGACATCGCCCAATATGGCGGAAATCGAGGCGTTGCGGCATGAAAAAGACTCCCGACCCCCTCGCGACGGCGGCTGTTCGGACAGCCTCGCACCAGCCATCACCGGGGAGCTTCCAGGAGCAGGTAAAGCACATTATCAGTGAAAGCGGGATCGCGCGTCAGTCCCAGATGGTCTGTGAACAGGAAGTTCACGCTGGACCAACTGACCGGGCTGACCAGTCGCGGCGACCACTTCGCGACGTTGGAATAACGCTCGTCCATCAGGGCACTGGCACGCGTCACCTTGCCATCACCGGGGAGTTGCGATGCGCGCGACACGCGACCGTCGGGGTACACCCACAACTGGGCCGACGTGGGGTACGCGTCTCCGGCGATCAGATGAAGTGATGTCCCGTGGGGCGGCTGTGTCTGGACATCGAGTGCCGCGTGAAAGGCTCGCGCCCGGTCGAGGCACTTTTTCAGATGGTCGAAGGCGATCCGTTGCTGCAGCGCCGGATCCGCGACATTCGGCAGCAACTGTCGAACGACATGTTGCTGTCCGGGGTTGAGCAGTCCCCACCGATGGCGGCTCCACGTGTTGGCGTCCATGATGTCGACCGCCTGCCGGTCCGGATCAGTGATCACGGGGCGGTGACGCGAACGGGGCAGCAACTGGTACAACCCCGGCATCGTCCCCAGGATCGCCGCCTGATAGCGCGGCAGCGCCTGCGAGAACACGACCCCCTTCACGAGGTTTTCGAAGGCGTCGATCGATCCCGCGCTGGGGGCTCCCACCAACACGACCCGTTCGACATTCGCGGCTCCGGCCCATGTCGGTTGCGGTGGGGTTCCGTCCGGCGGCAGATCCGCGTCGCCGTAGAGCAGGTAATAGCGGGCGATCAGACCGCCCATCGAATGGGCGACGATGTCGAACTTCACCGGCTGAGCTGCATCGCCGAAACGCTTGTGTCGCGCCGCTTCGATCTCGGCCTTCCGGCCGATGATGAACTGGTGCAGCCGCTGCGCGTTCTCGACGTTGTCGCGCCGCCAGTCGTACGCGAATTGGAATGAATTGTGGCTCAGTCCGCCGTAGTTGATGTCCTCCGGCCCCGACGCCGATTCACGGTATCCGCCCACACCCAGCGCCTGCAGGATGTCCCGATAGGCGCTCATTTCGAACGGCACACCGAAGACACGAATCTCGAGGGCGTCGAGAACCCCCTGGACATGGACTTGGTCCGTCAGTTCACGCAGCGTCTTTCCCTCAACCATCGGCAGTCCCAGCAGTCGCGCTCCGTGGGAAGAACTGGGATCGATTCCGTCACCACCAAACTCGCCCCAGACCACGCGCCGCGAGGCATCGTCGACCAGGCGCGAACCGAGCACTCCCGGTATGACGATCAGCGGATTGCGTTCGGATTCAGCGGACTGCGCCGTGCGGTCGTAGATGTCGCCCAGTCTCGGGCGCGACGACTCGGTCGACGGATCCCGTGCGATGTCGGAGGCGGGCAAGATGCTGCCGGTGGGAGTGATCTCGGGGACTGCGGGCAGCACCGGCTGCGCCGGCGCGGGCGTCACAAAGGGAGACGATCGTTCGGGGGGCAACCCCATCGGCGCAGCAAGCGGATCAAACCCGAGGTTCGACCGGCAGCCCCCCGCACCGACAATCAGCATCAATCCCAACAGCCCCGCCATCCGTGGCATGACTCACCCCAATGACCGCCACCTGTCGCCATGCCGC
>JANMLE010001295.1:0-2784 GCA_031372385.1 Planctomycetota bacterium
AGCAGGTAGTTCAAGTCCCGCTGCAGGTCCGCCTGGGATCGATCCACTCCGGCAGTGCGAATGATGAAGCCCAAGCCTTCCGGCGGGTTCAGGTCGCGCAGGATCCGCTTCAACCGCCGGCGCGCATCCTCATCCGCGATCTTCCGGCTGACTCCGACGCGCTGCAGGCCCGGCATCAACACTAGGTAGCGACCGGGGATGCTGATGTAGGTGGAGAGCGTCGGCCCCTTGGAGCCGATCCCCCCTTTGATGACCTGGACCAGCACTTCGCTGCCGCGTGTGAAGATCTCCTGGATCGGCGGCTTTCCGCGGGCATTCCGCTCGTTGAAGCGTCCGCGTGACTTTTCACGCCGGCGGGGATCCGCCGAGTCGTCGGCATCGCCGCCATCCTCGTCGTCCTCTTCAACGTCCTCGCCGTCACCGCTGACAAGATGCTTGTAGTACTGGAACTCGACGTCGCTGACGTGGAGGAATCCGTTGCGACCGACGCCGAAATCGACGAACGCCGCCTGGATGCTGGGCTCGATGTTAACCACGCGGCCCTTGTAGATGTTGCCGACGTAGTTTTCGAGGCTGTTACGTTCGACGTACAGCTCTTCCAGTACGCCATCCTCCACAATGGCAATCCGACTTTCCTCCGGTTGGAGGACATTGATCAGCATTTCCTTCTTCATTGCTCACCCTTATTTGCGGGCGAGTGCGAGGACCATCGGATGATCGCAAAGCATCTGTCGGCTGACCGGCGCCCCGACCGGATCGCGGCGGGCCATTCAGCTTGGGGGAACGAAGCATCGCCGTCGTCTTCGCTGGTGCCCCGGACTCGACAAATACTCGGCAAACGGATCGCGACAGGCCAATGTGCCAAGCTCCCTGGCGCGGGAAAACAGCATCTTCCCGCAAAGCCGATGGACAGACTCCTGAACCGACAAGCGAGGCAGCCTTTGACACCGGATCGGGAACCGGGTGATGAATCCGCGCGGCATGGCCCCGCTGATGATTCCGTCCCGTGCTCCCCGTCAAAGGAAAAAGAGAAAGCCCCTTGAGATGGCCGCCCCCGTCGGCGGGCAATGACCTGGTCACTGCGTCCGCCCTGGAATCCCGCGAAAGAATCGCTGGAACCGGGGGCCTGCGTTGCTGCTTGTTCGGCAGATCTGTTGCTGTCGGCGCGCGACGTTTCCTCGGGGTTGTCGGAGTCCGAACCACCCTGGAAAAACGTCGGGATCGGACGAAGTTCACACTGAACTCTAAGCGTCCGACGTCGTCTGGCACACAAAATCGCACTCTACCAAGACCCACGTAGTTTGTTGTTTAGTCCAACTGCATCAACTCGGGACAGAGTTTTTTCAACTCCCCCCACAGGTAATTCTCAACATCACGCGCCACTTCCAGACTGCTGGCACGCTCCGCAATACTGACGGCCCGCTCGATGGTCAGATTGCGAATCACTTCTTTCAATTCGGGTATGGCGTGAGGCGTCACGCTGAACTGCCGAAGCCCGAGTCCCACCAGCAGCGGGATGAACATCGGATCAGAACTCATTTGGCCACAAACGGAAACCGAGATGTTGTTGTTTTGCGCGGCCGCAACCACCATCTGAATCAGCCGCAAAATCGAAGGATCGCCCGAACGGTAAAGACCCGACACGGCTTGATCCCCCCGATCGACCGCCAGAGTGTACTGAATCAGGTCATTGGTCCCAAGCGAGAAAAAGTCCACTTCGCGCGCAAACTCTTCCGCCATAATCGCCGCGGCGGGGACTTCCACCATCATCCCCACCGGAACGTCGCGTCGGAAAGGCACCCCCTGCTCCTCCAGATCTTCGACCACATCACTCAGGACCATCTTCGCCTGGCGGAACTCGAGCAATGTCGAGATCAACGGGAACATGATCCTCAGATCACCCAGCACCGCCGCCCGCAGCACGGCCCGTAACTGCGTCTTGAACAACTCCAAGTGCTGCAAGCTCAGCCGGATGCTGCGGATGCTGAGTGCCGGATTGATGCTTTCCGGATAGGCGGCGCGCAACGCCCCCGGCATTTTGTCAGACCCCAGATCGAGCGTGCGAATCACCACCGGCTGATCCGGAAAAGCCTTCAGAACCTGGCAGTAAGCCCGATAGTGGTCGTCTTCCGTCGGCTCGCGGTTGGATTCCAAATACAGGAACTCGGTGCGATACAAGCCAATCCCGCTGGCCCCCTTTTCCCGGCACGGTCCGGCTTCCTCGGGGAATTCGATGTTCCCCATCAACAGGATCGGAACGCCATCCTTCGTTTCACACGGAAAGGCGCGCAGAGACTGCAAGCGCCGCTCGTGGCTTCGAAAGCGGGCTTCCGAATCTCGATACTTCGCCAGCGTGTCCTGGTCCGGCTCGATGATGACGACACCGTGGCTGCCGTCGATGATGATCGTCTGGGAACCGGAAACTTCATCGAGAAACTTGCCGATCCCAACGACCGCGGGAATCTCGAGTGCTCCCGCCAGAATAGCCGTGTGGCTGGTGTGGCTCCCCACCTCCGTGGCAAATCCCAGCACGAACTTGCGATCGAGGTTCGCCGTTTCACTCGGGGTCAGATTGTTGGCCAGCACCAGGACCGGGGCCGTCAGATTGGACAGCTCTTCGCGACGCTCACCCAGCAAATGCCGCAGCAGACGCTTCTCCAGATCGTAAATGTCGACGGACCGCTCGGCCAGATACTGGCCGCCCAGATCCCGCAGTCGCTTGGCATATTGGCGCAGCACTTGGCTGGCGGCGAATTCCGGGGAGTTCTGTTGACGAATCCGCTC
>JANMLE010001297.1:0-9298 GCA_031372385.1 Planctomycetota bacterium
CGAACACCGCTGCAGCGTGGGTGAGCGGGGCGGGTTCCACCAACGGCTGCGACGCGGGACATATCTCGCACACATCCTCGAACACACCGCGCTGGAGTTGCAGACGCTGGCGGGAACGCCGGTCGGGTTCGGCAAGGCGCGTGAGACGTCCGAGGACGGCGTCTACAAGGTGGCGATTCGCTACCACGAAGAAACGTTGGGCCGGGCCTGCCTCGACACCGCCCGGGCATTGCTAATGGCCGCCGTTTTCGACCAGCCGTTCGACGTGGAAGGCGAAGTCCGGCGGTTGCGGGAACTGGCCGACCGCGTCTGCCTGGGGCCCAGCACCAACGCCATCGTGGACGCCGCGAAGGCGCGGAACATTCCCGTTCGCCGCCTGAATGAACGCAGTCTCGTGCAACTTGGTCAGGGCAGCAGACAGCGTCGCATCTGGACTGCCGAAACCGACAACACCAGTGCGATCGCCGAATCGATCGCGCAGGACAAGGATCTCACGAAGACCCTGCTGCGATCGGCCGGCATTCCGGTTCCGGAAGGCCGTGAAGTCGACAGCCCCGAGGATGTGTGGGCGGCCGCCAAGGAACTCAACAGTTCCGTGGTCGTGAAGCCGACGGATGCCAATCACGGTCGGGGCGTCTTCACGGATCTGACCGATGAACAACAGATCAAGACCGCCTATCTGAACGCGCTCGACGAGGGGTCGGGGGTGCTGGTCGAACGGTTCGCACCGGGATTGGAGCACCGGCTGCTCGTGATTGGCGGAAAGCTCGTCGCGGCGGCGCGGGGTGACGCGGCCGAGATGATTGGAGACGGCGAGCACACGATCGCCGAACTGCTCGAATTGCAGATCAACACCGACCCGCGGCGCGGCGAGGATGAAGCCTCGTTGTTGGCCAAGATTGGGATCGATCGGCTGTTGACCGCCGAGTTGAAGCGGCAGGGTTACGGCCCGGAATCCGTCCCCGCAGCCGGCGCGCGGGTGACAATCCGACGCCACGACACCCCGACAGTCGATGTGACCGACATCGTCCATCCGTCGATCGTCGAGCATGTCGTTCAGGCGGCCCAAGTGATCGGCCTCGACATCGCCGGCCTGGATCTCGTCGTGGAAGACATCAGCCGCCCGCTGGAAGAACAGGGCGGCGTGATCGTCGAAGTCAACGCCGGCCCCGGATTGCTCATGCACTTGCGGCCGAGTGTCGGCAAGCCGCGTCCGGTCGGGGAAGCGATCGTCGCAACCCTGTTTCCAAATCCCGCCGACAACGGACGCATCCCCGTTGTCTCGGTGACGGGGACGAACGGCAAGACGACCTGCACACGGATGGTGACATCCATCCTGAAGTCCGCCGGTTACTTCGTCGGCATGACGTGCAGCGATGGCGTCGCGGTCGACGGACGGATCATCGACCAGGGCGACTGCGCGGGGCCCCGCAGCGCCAAGAACGTGCTGCTCAATCCGCTGGTCAACGCGGCGGTGTTCGAATCGGCGCGCGGCGGCATCCTGCGCGAGGGGCTCGGTGTCGACAAGTGCGATGTCGCCATCGTAACCAACATCGGCGGGGCCGATCATCTCGGCAAGGCCTACATCGACTCGCCCGACGACATGTTCAAGGTCAAGCGGACCCCGGTGGATGTCGTGTTGCCGACCGGCACGGCCGTCCTGAACGCGACCGATCCCCTGGTGGCCAACATGGCGGAGTTGTCGGCCGGCGGCGTCACCTTCTTCGCCCGCGATCCCGATCATCCGGTGATCCAGCGTCATCGCGACGAGGGTCGGCGGACCGCCATCGTCCGCGACCGGAAGGTCATGCTCTGCGAGGGGACTCGGGAAACATCGTTGATTTCGCTGGATGACCTCCCCAGCACGCACGCCGGCCGGGTCGGTTTTCAGGTCGAGAATGTCCTGGCCGCCGCCGCCGCCGGTTGGGCACTGGGCATTGAGTTCCAGAAGATCGCCGCCGGGCTGCAGGCGTTTCAAGGAAATCTGTTCGACAACCCGGCCCGCTTCAACGTGCTGGAATCCGCCGACAAGACGCTCGTCGTGACCGACGGCCGCAACGCGTCGGCACTCCAAGCGCTGATCGAGGCACTCGACAACTTCCCGCATGAACGGCGGACGGTGGTCTATTCGGCGGAGGAAGACCGGCGGGACTGCGACATCACCCACCAGGGCGAACTGCTCGGCCGGGGTTTTGATCGGGTCATCCTGTGCGAGATCGAAAGCGGCACGGAACGCCCCGCGGGCGAAGTGACCAGCCTGCTTCGAGGCGGTGTCGAACGAGCACCCCGAACGCGGCAGATCGACGAAATCCGCGACTGGACCGCCGCCATCGACGCCGCATGGAGCAGCCTCGAACGGGGCGAGATGCTCGTGATCCAGACATCGACCATCCCCAAGACAGTCCGAAAACTCCAGTCCCTACTCGGCCTGGAACCCCCCGAACCCGCAGCGTCGTGATCCGACAATCACGGCCCGCTGGAATTCGCGCTGGCGGAATTCAAGCTGGTAGTCTGCATCCGTGACTTCAGTCGCATCGTGTTCAAGCACTCCACCAAGTTTGTTGACGGCCTGTTTGGCGCGGGTCTCCTGACCCCGCCGAAACGGTTGACCGAAGGTCTCCTCTTCTATTTTCAAACCGAATGGCAGATACCCCATCTGTCGAATCGCCACACCTGGAGAAACCGCTCGACGCGGTGAGGTTTCCATGCGAGAATCCCGCCCGACAAATCTTTTGGCGAGGAGCGAGTGATGCTTTCACGTGAACACGTCTTGGAGCAAGCCCTGGCCTTGTCGCGGGCCGATCAGGCGTTTGTGGCCGATGTGTTGGAACAGGGGCTGGCGACGGGCCGGTTCGCCTCGCCGGATATCGCGGAAGTGTGGTCACAAGAAATCGACCGCCGGATCGCGGCCTACGACCGTGGTGAAACTTCGGCCGTGGACTTCGACAAGTCACTCGATCATCTGCGTCAGGCCATTTCCGAGCATCGTGGTCAGCGGATCGCACCGTGAACTTTCGCGTCCTGTCCGTGGCGGATGGTGAAGCCATCGCCGCCGCACTGTGGTGCGAAGACCGGCAGCCGGGGCTGGCAGACGAGTTTCTCGCTGAACTGCAACTGGCGTTGGAGTCGATCCGCGGCAACCCACACGGCCTCCCGCTGCTGGAATGCTACACGGGTACGCATGAAGTGCGCCGGTGCCTGATGCATCGCTTCCCATTTGCCGTCATCTGCGTCTGTCGCCCCGAGGAAATCGTGGTGGTGGCAGTCGCCCACACCCGCCGCCGTCCGCTGTACTGGCTGGACCGACTCGGTTAACCAATACCAAGTCCATCCTCAATGCAGGGCATTCTCCGCAGGTGAACGCAAACGCCGTTCTTCGGAAACGCCCGACAGAATGGCGGACGAAATGCGAGCAGGGATGCGGCAGTAGGCGGGGCGATTGGAGTGCCCCGCCCATCACCGACGACCATTGCCTCTAGCTGCGCGGCGATCGTTACGTGTACTGCATCGGAGAGAAGTCGTACTTTGATGGGTGACTGATCGATTGGACCGGTGGCACAACCCGCGGCCTTGCGAACGATCCAGGAGCGAGTGTTCACCGGCATTGCCGATGCCGTTCGAGGACTTCAAAGTGCGTACCACCCCACCGAACACCCGATACGGTTCCTGACCGCTTTGTTTCGCAGTTACGACACTCCTAGAGCGGTGCCGCGACCATTTGTAGAGTCTTTTGACAGTCTGCCGGCGACGAGATAGTGTCTGGATGATTCGTTACTTCGACCTTCAAACGGAAATGCGGGCCTGGGGATGATGGGAGCGAGTACTGCGACGCTGACGGAATCGCTGGACTGTCTGCGGGAACGTTGGCAGGACGTCGTTGATGTTCTGAGCGGCAAGTATGCCGTGTGGCTGGGTTCGGGCATTTCACGCCAATGCTTTCCAGACCTCGGCGCGTTGCTCCGCTTATTGCTCGACAGGCTGCATTCGCAAATCCAGGCTGGCGATGCCGCTTGCCCCTATCGCCGCTGCCTGGAGAACGTCATCCGGCTCACGACCATTCGTCCGTGCAACCTCGTCGAGGAGCCGCCGGCAAACTGGACGAACAACGTTGGCGAACTGGTCGTGACGGACATCATCGCCCAGTTGTGGGACAAGTATCCGGATGCCCTCGACCAAACCGTCCGGGTACACGATCAAACGCTGACGGTGACGTTCGATCTGCTCAAGTTGCACGAGACGTATGGGGACTCGTCGAAGCTGCCCGACGCCGAACATCGCTTTCTCGCGTTGCTCATCGCGGAAGGAATTCTGGACGAGTTGGTGACGACGAACTGGGATGCGCTGATCGAGGCGGCTCACGATGCGTGTCGAGTCGGGGCCGACAGGCAACTGGATGTCATCGCGGCGAGCGAGGACATCGACGGAACGGGCGTCGCGGGGCGTTCTCGATTGACAAAAATTCACGGCTGCGCTCGACAGACGCTGGCAGACCCACACCGCTATCAACGGTACATGCTGGCGACGCGGACCGACATCACCACTTGGGTCAAGAAGCCCGAACTCGCGCCGTTTCGCGACATGGTTCACCAACTGTTGCGCGAACGTCCGGCGTTGTTTGTCGGATTGTCGGGGCAAGACTGGAACTTGCAGGCGGAATGTTTCGCGACGTTCATGACCGTGGCTCCGACACTCGCCGAACGCTCGCGCGTGATCTTCTCAACGCCCGCGCTTGAGCATCCACAGAAGACGTTTTTGAAGGCGATGTACGGCGCGGAGCACTACGCGGCGCATGAAGACCAACTCGTCAAGGACGCTGCTCTTCCGCTGTACGGGAAGCCGCTGCTCGGCACGCTGTATTTGCTGACGTTGCT
Source organism: Planctomycetota bacterium (assembly GCA_031372385.1). Classification (GTDB taxonomy): domain Bacteria; phylum Planctomycetota; class Planctomycetia; order Planctomycetales; family Planctomycetaceae; genus Schlesneria. Next base: position 4,872 of record JANMLE010001297.1, read on the forward strand.
CCTCAAAGCCCGCAAGCTGGCCGAACGGGGATTCAGCAAGACAGAACAGGTGTGGTGCGACTTCGTGAAGCAAGGTGTCAAACAATGGCAGGGGTTCTTGCAGCAACGGTACGACGCGGCCGCCGATCCGGCCGATCCGCACCGCGTGTGGCGGCAGTTGGCGGAGGAACTCCCGCGCGTCGTCACTCGGTTCGTGACGATGTACCGCGACCTCACCGTCTTGGCGTCGCCGACTGCATACCGAGCGTTGGACGACCGGCATCTGGGGATGCTCGAAACCGCGCCGAACGTTCCCGAGTTGAACTACCACTGGCTGCTGTTGGTGCTGGCCGTGCTGAGGGACGGGTGGGTGAAGAAGCTGTGGGAGCTCAACCTTCCGCGCGGTCACGAGGCGCGACAGGGGCAGTTCGTGCTGTGTCTTTCGGGACGAGTTCTGACGGTATTTGTCGTCCGTGACGGGGCGTCCGCCTTACCGCGAATGATCCTCAACGACATGGTTGACATGAACCAAGCGTCCGATGTGGTGGTGGTCTATCCGTCAGATCGTGAGCCTGCCCGCCGTGGCCCAGCCGCTCAATTCCGCGCGCACACTCGACGAGGGTTATCGGCGAATCGGTTTCCGAATCGAACGCCCCGCTCCGGTCCGGTCGAAATCTGGATGCGCGATTTTGTGGACGTGCACGGCACGCCGACGAAACTTCTGCACGCCCTGCAAATGGAGATACAATCTGCATGAACACAGCGCTAGTGAAATCGATTGTGTCGCTGCTCGAGTCTCGCGGCCACTACGTCTCCCAGCCACCGCGTCTGGTCATTGACGACGTGGACTTTCCGTGCGATGCCGCGCTTCTCGGGCCCCAGGACCAACAGGGGCATGTCCGCGAACATCTCGTGGTGGTGCAAGACGCAGTACGTGGGGGATTACGCGAGGTCTATGATCAGGTTCAAGCGTTGACCATGATCTTGGCGCGAACCGGTTCGCAACGGCCGCTGACGCTGGTACTGGTAACGCCCGATTCCACCAAACCCGCGTTGAACGACTTTGTCCACCTCTGTCGAATGATCGTGGTCCCGGTGGACGGATGCGACGATCTGTCCGTGCCGCTCCGCCCGCTATTGCCGCTCGACCTGCCGCTGTCGGATCAGGTGACAACCTCGCCGGAAGCACGATTGAAACGCCAGCTTGGGAAACGCGCCGCCGACCCACTCATCGCCGCTCTCCTGCACGCCGCGCAGACGAGCGACAACGCCGTCACACAGTGCATGCGGGACTGTCTCGCGCAGGCGATCGAGCAAGATTCCACAACGCCGACATCGTGAGCAAGACCGCACCACGGGAGCTGCTGGCATGATCGACCGCCTACTGTCGCTCGAACTGAAGAACTTTCGAGGCTATCGCGATGCGGTCAAAGTACCGTTGGACGCTGACGTCGTGTTGATTCATGGGCCGAATGGCTGCGGCAAGAGCAGTCTGCTGCAAGCGCTGGAGTTTGCGGTGACGGGGGACGTCTCTGATCTCAGTCCGTTCGAAGACAGCTATCCCCGCTGCTTGCAGAACATCAGTGTGAAAAGTCCGCCGCGAGTCACACTCCGTTACCGCTCGGAACACGGGGGCGACATCGAACAGAGCGCAAGCAAACCGCCAGTCGTCGAGGGGCAAAAGCTGTCGAAGAGGGACATCACCTTTTTTGGAGATCGCTGTTATCTCTCGCAGGCCCGACTCGGCCGGTTGTTGGAACTCTATCAGGCGGTGGATAAGGATCATCCCGAAGCTCCACTCGTCACCTTCATTCGCGAACTGTTGGGCTTGGATTATTTGGAGCACCTTACGGCTGGCTTGGACGAGATCGGCCTGATCACTCGCGTCCGCAAGAATCTTCCGGCCCTGCAACATCTGGAAGACGCGCGAGAGCAAGCCGGGCGTGAGATCGAACGGCTGCAAGCGAACTTTCGGACTCGCGCGGTGACACTCTCCGCAGAGATCGAGGAATGCCGGAAGATCGCGCTGGAAGACAGCGGCGATCCCGTACCGCTCGCGGCGTGGACTGTCGGCGGAGTTCGGCAACGCCTCGACAAGCTGCGATCCTCGTCGTCGAGCGATGCCGGCTCGTCGCTGCGAGACCGGCTCCAGCAGGATCAAGCGCGGCTCGCCTTGATCGCCGAGTTCGTCAACGTCGTCTCGTCGCCAGAGGACGTCTCTCTGGACGAACTGCGACAGCGGGATGCCGCCGCGCGGCACGATCTCCAAACGCTGGAATCACACCTCGTCGCAGACGGGGATGCGGTGAGTGGCGCCCTGCGCGAGTTGAATGTCGTGGTCAACGCCCCGGCGGCGCCCACGGGAATCGCGGTGTGGCTGGAGCAGTTGGAAGCGGTCGTGCAAAGGGAACTGACTCGCCGCCAGGAAGACTTCGCCGCAGGCGAGGATCGAAACCGGGAACTGCAATTGCTGGACGAGCAACTCCAATCTGCCACTGCCGAATTACATGCGCGGCCGCCTCTGACAAGTCCGCAGGGAAGCGATCCCGAGGCAACCTGGATCGCCGCTTTGAATACGGTGCTCGATCATGTCCATGATGATGCCTGTCCGGTCTGCGGCCGAGACTACTCGGAACTGCATGCGGGTGACTTGCGATCGCGGTTAGTCGCCGAGATTCGGCTGCGTGAATCGCATGCGGGCGGGCTGGTCGTAGCGATGCAACTGCGGTCCGAACGGGAACAGAACATCGCGGACCTCACGCGGAATCTTGACCGCGCGCGGTCGGTGGCCGCGCCAGTCTTGGCGCGAGGCGAAGCGGCCCGCGAAACCGTGGCTCGTTTGCAGCCGCTCGCCGAACGACTCGCGCGGGCGCGGCCTAGTCGCGATCAATGGCAGCAGACGCTCACAGCAATCGGCGCGGTCGGTGTCCAACTGCGCAACGCCGAGGTCGCTCAAACACAGCATGCGAAGTATCGCCAGCAGCTTGAAGAACTCGCTGATCGCTGGGAACTTTCGCAGGACCGGCCTGCCGATGCGAATCGGCTCGCGCAAAAATTGACGGACCTGCTTCAAGCGAAGAGCACCGCCGTTCAACAGCAAGAAACCATGAACAGGGTTTTGCAAGGGGCGCTGGAGCGGGTGGTCAACATCGCGTTCGAGCAGGAGGCCGCAACCCAAGCGTTGACACTCGCGACAGCCGACCAAACACGTCGCGATCGCGCACGACAACGCGTCGAAGATCGCATTCAAGCCGCCCGCGACTTGCGGAAAGATGTCCTTGCCGTGAAGGGAGAAATTCTAAATCAAGTCTTCAACGGCACGCTGAACCGGCTGTGGCGGGAACTGTTCGACCGGCTCGTGAAAGTCGAACCGTTCCGACCGTTGCTCGCCGAGCCAGAAAGCATACGAGGACGGATGCATGCGCGGATTCAAGGAGTCGCTGCCAACGTCGCACCGTTTGCAGACCTCGCGGCGGTGTTGAGCTGCGGCAATCTGAACACGGCGGCACTCAGCCTATTCCTCGCACTGCACCTGATCGAACCGCCCAAACACAGAGTCTTGGTGTTCGATGATCCGGTGCAAAACATGGACGATGTGAAGGCCATGCAATTCGCCGGTTTGCTGCGCGCGATCGTCCTCCAAGCGAATCGGCAACTCGTGATCGCTGTCCACGAGCGGCCGTTGTTCGAATACCTCTGCCTGGAACTCGGCCCGACGCGACGCGAGGAAAGCTTGCTCGCCATCGAACTGTCGCGCGATCCGCAGAACTTGTCCGTCCAAGTTCAACACACGCGGCACGCTTGGCAACCAGATCGGATCAAATTCACTGCGAGATTGCCCGAACAGGTTTGATCGGCGATCACGGTCAGTTGGTCCGGTGCTGTAGTGTGACAGTTTGGTCTGTTGGTCGCCGCACCCGATTGAAAAGTTGGGGCCAAGTATTTGCGGGGGACGGGAGCACATGTGCCCGCCGGTCCACCGCCGAAGTCTTCGTCGCCGTGACGTGGAATCCGAACTGCGAGCGAACATCGTGCCTTGGCCATTCACGGCGGTCAAGCACGTGCTCTGCTGAAAGTTAAGCAGATCGTTCGCGATCTCACGGCCAGCGACAAACTCGTCCAGTCAAGAAATCACAGCCTCGAAGGAGGCTGTGATTTGATGAGGCACGGTTGTCAAACGGGATCGCGGAATCAGTTCACGTCCAGCTGTTCGACGATGAAGTGCAGCGTGGCCTTGGCTGGGATGACGGGGGGTTTGCCTTGTTCGCAGTAGCCCAGGTCGTAGGGGATTTCCAGTTCGATCTTGCCACCCTTGCCGACCAGTTGCAGTCCCTCGGTCCAGCCCGCGATCACGCCGCTCAATGGGAACTCGATCGGCTTGCCGCGGTCGTAGGAGCTGTCGAAGACTTTGCCGCCATCGAGCCAGCCCTTGTAGTGGACCTTGACCG